>JAEWCK010000124.1 GCA_023390675.1 Pseudomonadota bacterium | reverse complement strand
CCGATGCGCTGCGCGCGATGGCCCGGGCCGGGCTCGCGCCGCCGGTCGATCTGGTCGAGACCAGTCCGGTGCTGCGCGAAGCCCAGAAGGAACGCGTGCCCCATGCCGAATGGCATCTCGACTTGGTCGGCCTGCCCGACGACGCGCCGCTCATCGTCGTCGCCAACGAGTTCTTCGACGCGCTGCCGATCCGCCAGCTCGTCGCCACCGTAGAGGGCTGGCGCGAGCGGCTGGTCGCGTGCCAGGACACCTTGTTCCTGCCGATCGCGGGCGACCGCAGCTTCGACATGATCATTCCGCGCGAGCTGAAGCAGGCCGATCCGGGATCGATCCTCGAGACTTCCCCGGCAAGCGTGGCGCTGCTCCGCCAGCTCGCCGCGCGGCTGATGGCGCAGGGCGGCGCGGCGCTGATCGTCGACTATGGCTATCTGGGTCCCGCGATCGGCGACACGCTCCAGGCGGTGCGCGGCCACGAATATGCCAATCCCTTCGACGCGCCGGGCGAGGCCGACCTCACGGCGCATGTCGATTTCGCGACGCTCCGCGAAGCCGCCGAGGCCGAGGGGCTCGTCGCTTATGGTCCGGTGACGCAGGGTGAATTCCTCACCCGCCTCGGCATCGCCGAGCGCACCGCCGCGCTCTCGCTGGCGAGCCCCGAGCGCGCGGGCCAGCTCGCCGCCGACCGCGAGCGGCTGACGCATCCCGAGCAGATGGGCGAGCTGTTCAAGGTCCTCGCGCTCGCTGCGCCCGGCTGGCCGATCCCCGCGGGGTTCGCATGAAGCATCGTGACGCCACCGCCGCGGACCTGCCCGCGATCGACGCGCTGTTCCGCAGGAGCTTCGCCGCGACCTTCGGCCATCTCTATGCGCCCGAAGACCTCGCCGCCTTCTTCGCCAGATTCACGCCCGAGAGCTGGGCCAACGAATTCGCTACGCCCGATTACGCCTTCCGTGTCGCCGAGGACGATCTTGGCCTCGCCGGCTACGCCAAGATCAGCGCGCTGACCCTCCCCGCCCAAACATCCGCCAACGCCCTCGAGCTGCGCCAGATCTATCTCGACGATCGCGCCAAGGGCAGCGGCGCCGCGCAGGCACTGCTCGATTGGGCGATCGACACTGCGCGCACCCGCGGGGCGGAGGAGCTGTGGCTCTCGGTCTATGTCGACAATCACCGCGCCAAACGCTTCTACGAGCGCAACGGCTTCGAGGACATGGGGCGCTACGCTTTCATGGTCGGCGCGCACGAGGACGAGGACCGGATGTGCCGATTGAAGCTGTGAGCGTCGAGGCGCTGAAGGCGCGCGCGCTGGAGGGCGTCGCGCACGGCTTTCTCGGCCGCCGCGGCGGCGTGTCGACCGGGGTGCATGCCGGGCTGAACGTCGGGCTCGGCTCGCACGACGATCCCGCCACGATTGCCGAGAATCGCCGCCGCGCCGTCGAAGCGGTGCTGCCCGGCGCGCGGCTGGTGACGGTGTTCCAGGTCCATTCGCCCGATTGCGTCACCGTGATCGAGCCCTTCGAGGACCGCCTGCGTCCGCGCGCCGATGCGCTCGTCACCGATCGCCCCGGCCTCGCGCTCGGCATCCTCACTGCCGATTGCGCGCCCGTGCTGCTCGCCGACGCGCAAGCCGGCGTGGTCGGCGCCGCGCATGCCGGGTGGAAAGGCGCGATCGGCGGCGTCACCGATTCGACGATCGCCGCGATGGAGTCATTGGGCGCCAGGCGCGATCGCATCGCCGCCGCGGTCGGCCCGTGCATCGCGCGCGCCTCGTACGAAGTCGATGACGGCTTCTTCCGCCGCTTCGCTGCCGCCGATCCGGCGAACGAGCGCTTCTTCGCCAGCGGCCGCGCCGGCCACCACCAGTTCGATCTCGAAGCCTATGTCGCGCACCGCCTCGCCGCGGCCGGAATCCGCACCGTCGAGGCGCTCGGGCAGGACACCTATGCCCAGCCCGACCGTTTCTACAGCTTCCGCCGCGCGACGCACCGGGGCGAGCCCGATTATGGCCGCCAGATCTCGATAATTGGTATCATCTGATACGGTTTGCGCTAAGAGCGAGTGTAAACCAGATAGTAAACCGGAGAGACCGATGACCGACGAGACCGAAGCCGAGCTGACCGGCGCCACCCCGCGCCGCCGCCCCAAGGCGAGCGTCGACAAGGTCGGCGACCGCAAGCTCAAGCCCAGCACCCTGATGATGGGCCACGGCTACGATCCGATGCTCTCCGAGGGATCGCTCAAGCCGCCGATCTTCCTCACCTCGACCTTCGTCTTCCCCAATGCCGCGGCGGGCAAGCGCCATTTCGAGGGCGTCACCGGCAAGCGCCCCGGCGGCGCCGAGGGCCTCGTCTACTCGCGCTTCAACGGCCCCAATCAGGAGATCCTCGAGGACCGCCTAGGCATCTGGGAAGGCGCCGAGGACGCGCTCGCTTTCTCCAGCGGCATGTCGGCGATCGCCACGCTGTTCCTCTCGATGGTCAAGCCGGGCGACACGATCGTCCATTCGGGCCCGCTCTACGCAGCGACCGAAACGCTGATCGCGCGCATCCTCGGCCGCTTCGGCGTCCACTGGCTCGACTTCCCCGCCGGCGCGACGCGCGAGGAGATCGACGCGGTGCTGAGCAAGGCCGCTTCGGGCAATGTCGCGCTGATCTATCTCGAATCGCCCGCCAACCCCACCAACGCGCTCGTCGACGTCGAGGCGGTGGCGGCGAGCCGCGACGCGATCTTCAAGGGCGCGAACAAGCCGCCGATCGCGATCGACAATACCTTCCTCGGCCCCTTGTGGGCGCAGCCGCTCAAGCAGGGCGCCGACATCGTCGTCTACAGCCTCACCAAATATGCCGGCGGCCATTCGGACCTCGTCGCGGGCGGCGTGCTCGGCAACAAGGAGCACATCAACACGATCCGGCTGATGCGCAACACGATCGGCACGATCTGCGATCCCAACACCGCGTGGATGCTGCTGCGCAGCCTCGAGACGCTCGAGCTGCGCATGAGCCGCGCGGGCGAGAATGCCGCCAAGGTCTGCGAATTCCTCCGCGCGCACGACAAGGTCGAGCATGTCGGCTATCTCGGCTTCCTCGAGGAAGGCTCGCGCCAGGCCGACATCTACCGCCGCCACTGCACCGGCGCGGGATCGACCTTCTCGCTTTACCTCAAGGGCGGCGAGAAGGAGGCCTTCGCGTTCCTCGACGCGCTCAAGATCGCCAAGCTCGCCGTGTCGCTCGGCGGCACCGAGACGCTGGCCAGCCACCCCGCCGGCATGACCCACCTCTCGGTCCCCGACGCGCGCAAGCAGGCGCTCGGCATCACCGACAATCTGGTGCGCATCTCGATCGGCGTGGAGGACGCCGACGACCTGATCGCCGATTTCGACGAGGCGCTGAAGGCGGTCTAGCCGAGCGGGCCGATCGCCTTTTGCAGGAGATCGGCCTCGACGACATTGTCCCGGATCGAGGGGTGCCAGTGGCACCCCGTCATTTCGAGCTTGGGCACCTCGACCGGCGTCGCGCGAGTCGCGGCGGCAACCGCCGCGACATCGGCGTAGAAATTCTCCGCGCCCATCAGGAAGATCCGCGCCCGCGGGTGCTTCGCGCGGAGCATCGTCACGAAGTCGATATAGCGCGCGCGGTAATCGGCGTGGAGCGCGGCCGCGTGCGCCCACGCCTCGCCGGTGTGGACGGGCGTCGAAAAGTCGTTGGTGCCGAGGTTGATGACGATGACCTGCGGGCTCCAGTCCGCCGCCACCCCCTCCGCCTCGCCCGGAATCGCGCGGGGATAGAGAAAGGGCAGGTTCTCGCCGGGCTTGGCGCCGTTGTAGTTGCGGACGATCCCGTAGCCCGAATAGGCGATCACCCGGTAATCGGCGTCGAGCCGCCGCGCGAGCACCGGGCCGAACGCCAGCGTCGTGTCGGTGGTGTCGTGCACCTCGGCCTGGCTGCACTCGCGCTTCTTCGAGATGTTGCCATAGCCAACCGTGTGCGAATCCCCGATGAACTCGATCGCGCGCTTGCGCGCCGGTGCGGGGAGCGGCGTGCCTTGGGTGTAGAAGCCATGGAAGCTGCTGCTCCCCGACTGGCTTTCGGTTAGCTTGTCGACGCGGATCGTATGCACGCCCGGCTTGAGCCCGGCGACCCTCACTGCCGCCTGTCCGGGCGTGACCAGCGTCTGGAAAGGCTTGCCGTCGACGCTCACGCGCAGGAAATCGGTGCCCGTCTCGAGATAGGCCGTCACGTCGGTGCCGCGAAAGCGGCCCTCGATATACGCGCCGGGCCAGCCGAAACGCATGTCGCGTCCATTGACGACGAAGCGTCCGCCCAGATGCACGGCCAGCGGCCGCCCCTCGGGGGCCTGCGGCGTGTGGTGGGCCGATAGCGAAAGCGGCAGCAGCGCGGCGAGCAGGGCGATCTTCATCGCCCCAGCCTATCCGCGCCGCGGCGCCCCGTCAGCCCTGAAGATGTCAGCCCCAGAGATGCGCGCGATACGCATCGAAGCAGCGCGCGCCGCATTTGAGCCGGATCAGCGCCCCTTCGGCCATCGCCGTCGCGCGCCGCGGATCTTCCTCGACCGCGGGCCGGATCGCCTCGCGGTTCCAGTCCTCGCTGTGCTTGACGTCGAGCACCGCGTGCAGCGTGAAATAGCGCGCTTCCTTGGGGCTGAGTCCGACGCGCTTGAGCCCTTCCGCCACCAGCGCCGCGCGCGTCGGCGCGGTCAGCTCGATCGCACCGAGCGCCCCCACCGAATGCCAGGCATAGCGCCGATTGGTCGCCATCGCGGTCATCGCATTGGCGAGACACAGGCTTTCCCAGACGGTGTTCTCGATCACCGGGTTCACTTCGAGCGTCTCGACCAGCGCGTCGAGCATCGGCCCGTGCATCCCCTTGGCGGTGCCATGGCCCATCTCGTCCCAGTAATTGCGCGCGAGCTCGAGTTTGGGAAGCACGGGCAGCTTGACCTGGGTCATCGCGACGAGATCGTCGAACCCCGCCTCGCCTGCGGCTTCCTGCTCGAAGAACCAGCGCAATTCGTCGCGGTCCGCTTCCTCGGCGAGCCACGGGAAGAGCGGATCGCCCTGTCCCGGCCCGGTCGCCTTCAATCCCTCGAACCAGGCGATGAACCCCTCGACATCGGTCGGCGCGCGCGCCGCCTCGGCCGCCACTTCGGCGCGCAGCTCCTCGAGGAAGTCGCCTTCCAGCCGCTGCATCTTCACGTCGCGCTCGAATTGCTTCTGCCAGTCGGCGTACGGGAATCCGGGAGCCAGCCGCTCGCGGTTCCAGTGCGCCAAGCCTCGCTGGAAGCTGTCCTTCAGGAATTGCGAGCCGCGGTCGTTCGCGATCTCGCGCGGATTGGTCGCCATGTGATTGCTTCTCCTGTCGGCTATGGAAACCGGCAGGCAGGTGCGGAAGTTCCGGATTTAACCTGTATCAGCAGCGCGTTAGACGAGCGGCTCGTCCATCGCGTCGTCGAGCTGGCGCAGGTCGCCGCCGCGCGTCTCGCGGCCGAACCAGGCGATCAGGACGAGTGCGAGCACGGTCGGCACCATGATCCCCGCCGAGGTGACGCTGAGCGCGGGGATCAGCGCCGTGATCGACAGCGCCTGCGCGATCACGCCGCCTCCCTTGGTGCACGCCGCCACCCACCCTGTCGCGCGCCCGCGCACGCGCATCGGGAAGCTCTCGGCGGTATAGGGCAGCAGGATCGCGAGGATCCCGTTCGATCCGACGATGAGCAGCGCGACCGGCAGGACCGGGCTCCCCCCGCCGGCGAGCTCGAGCCGCAGCACGAGCAGCAGCCCCAGCATCGTGATGCCTAGCATCGCGACGAGCGACCATTTGGTGCTCCACCGGCTGTAGAGCAAAGCGGCGACGAACACCGTCGGGAAGGCGATCAGCGCCGATTCGGCGAGCAGCCGGCTCGACACTTCCATCGAATAGCCCTTGGCGACCAGATCGGCGGGCAGCCACAGCAGCAGCCCGAAATTGATCAGTCCCCAGGCGAGCGCTGCGATCGAGAGCGCCGTCAGCTTGCCCACCAAATGGAAGCCCTTGAGCGCGCCGCCGCTATGCCGCGC
>JAEWCK010000164.1 GCA_023390675.1 Pseudomonadota bacterium | reverse complement strand
CGGCGAAGGCGGGCTCGGCGCGGAGCGCGGGCCAGTCGAGAACCGGCGCCGCCCAGATGCCCGCGGGCTCGAGCGAGGCGAGCCATTCGGCGGTGGAGCGCGTAACGAGATGATCGCGGAGCAGCGCCTTGATCGCATCGCGCTCGGCGAACCAGGTGGCGGGCGCGAAGCCGGCGAGCGCGGGCAGGCCGATCACGTCGCCGAGCCGGTCGACCGGCGCCATCGCCAGCGCGAGCCAGCCGTCGGCCGTCGCATAGATGCCATAGGGCGCGGCGAGATAGACATTGCCGTTGGCGATGCTGCTGCGCGCGGGCATCGCCTCTTCGCGGTTGAGATGGACCGATAGATGCTCGAACTGCAAGTCGATCGCGGTCTCGATCAGGCTCGCGTCGACGCGCCCGCCCTTGCCGGTGACGCCGCGGCGGACGAGCAAGGCGAGGATGCCCTGGCAGAGCTGCGCGCCGGTCATCATGTCGGTGATCGAGAGCCCCGCGGGAACCGGGGGCCCGCCGCCCTCGCCCGATAGCCAGGCGATCCCCGAGAGCGACTGGACGAGCAGGTCCTGCCCCGGCTTGTCGCGCCACGGCCCTTCGGGCCCATAGCCGCTGACCCCGGCATAGATCAGCCGCGGATTGAGCGCCGAGACCGCGTCCCAGCCGAGCCCGAGGCGATCCATGATGCCGGGGCGGAAATTGTGGATCAGCACGTCGGCGCGCGCGATCAGCCGCTTGACCGCTTCGAGGTCGGCCGGGTCCTTGAGATCGGCGGCGTAGCTTTGCTTGCCGCGGTTGATCGCGTGGAACAGCGCGCTGTCCTGATCGAAGGCCATGTCGGCGAGGAAGAGCTTGCGGCTGGCATCGCCGCCGTCGGGACGCTCGACCTTGATCACGCGCGCGCCGAGATCGCCCAGGCGAAGCGCGCAGGACGGGCCGGCGAGAAACTGACTGAAATCCAGCACGGTCACGCCCGCGAGCGGCCCTTCGGCAGCCGCGCCTTCGCCCTGCTCTCCCGCTCCCACGCAACCCGCTCCAATGGTATAATGATATGATGATTGCTTGAAAACGCTATTGGCCGGGCTATGGCGAGTCAAACGATTTCCCGGAAAAATCCGGGCGATCCGGCAAGCGGGAGGAAGACGCCGTGCGCGGCATGACCTGGGATCATTCGCGCGGCTACGATCCGCTCGCCGCCGCGGCCGACGCATGGGAAAAGCAAACCGGCCAGGCGATCGCGTGGGACCGGCGATCGCTGCAGGATTTCGAGAGCTATCCGGTCGAGGAACTGGCGCGGCGCTACGATCTGATCGTGATCGATCATCCGCATGTCGGACAGGTGGCCGAGAGCGGCTGCCTGGTGGCGCTCGACACGGCGGTGGATCCGGCAGTGCTGGCCGGGATCGCGGCGGGATCGATCGGCGGATCGTATGAGAGCTACAACTGGGCGGGGCATCAATGGGCGCTGCCGGTGGATGCGGCGGCGCAGGTGCAGGCCTGGGTGCCGGGGCGGATCGGGGGGCCGATCGCGAATTGGGATGCGCTTGCCGCGCTGGTCGGCGAAGGGCGCGCCTCCTTGCCGCTGCGCCCGCCGCACAGCCTGATGAGCCTGTTCACGCTTTGCGGGCTGAGCGGGCTGACGCTCGACGGGAGCGGCGCTGCGCTGTTTCCGGACGAAGCGGCGCGGGCATATGATTTGCTCGCGACGCTCGCCGGACGCGTCGACCCCTCCGCGTTCGACATGGACCCGATCGCGATGCTCGAGGCGATGGCGGCGCCGGACGGGCGGCTGGCGGTGGCGCCACTGATCTACGGCTATGTGAGCTATGCGATGACCGGCTTCCGGCCCGGGCTGGTGCGCTTCGCCGACATTCCGGCGCTGGGGCACGGTCCGCGCGGATCGGCGCTCGGCGGGACGGGGATCGCGGTCTCGGCTTATGGCGCGGACCCGGCGGGGGCGGCGGCGTTCGCGGCATGGGTTTCGGGCGGGGCGGTGCAGCGCGATCTCGTCGCGCGTCATGGCGGGCAGCCGGGGCACGCCGATGCGTGGGAGGCGGACAGCGCCAACGCGGCGACGCACGACTTCTACCGCGCGACGCGCGCGACGCTCGACCGCGCATGGACCCGGCCGCGGCATCGCGGCTACATGGCCTTCCAGCACGCCGCCTCCGAGCGGATCAACGCCGCGCTGCGAAGTGGCGAGGAAGGATCGCACGTGATCGCAGCGCTCAACCGGCTGTACGGCGAATCGAAATGAGCGGGCCCCTGGACGGGCTGCTGGTCATCGACATGGCGCAGTTCCTGTCGGGGCCTTCGGCGGCGCTCCGGCTCGGTGATCTGGGCGCACGCGTGATCAAGGTCGAGCGGCCGGGGAGCGGCGACATCTGCCGCACCCTCTATCTGAGCGACACCGATCTGGGCGGCGATTCGACGCTGTTCCACGCGATCAACCGCAACAAGCAGAGCCTGGCGGCCGACCTCAAGGACCCGCGCGACGCGGCGCGGGTGCATCGGCTGATCGCGCGGGCCGACGTGGTGATCCAGAATTTCCGGCCGGGGGTGGCCGGGCGGCTGGGGTTCGGGCCGGAGGCGCTGCGCGCGGCGCATCCGCGGCTGATCGTGGCGAGCATCTCGGGCTATGGCGAGGACGGGCCGTGGGCGGGGCTGCCCGGGCAGGACCTGCTCGCGCAGGCGCTGTCGGGCGCGATGTGGCTGAGCGGGAACCATGGCGACGGGCCGGTGCCGTTCGGATTGTCGGTGGCGGACATGCTGGCGGGGCATATCCTCGTCGAGGGCGTGCTCGCCGCCCTCGTGCGGCGGGGGATTTCGGGCGAGGGCGCGCGGATCGACACCAGCCTGCTCGAGGCTTTGGTCGACTTGCAGTTCGAAGTGCTGACCACGCATCTGAACGATGGCGGACGGGCGCCGCGGCGCGCCGCAGTCAACAATGCGCATGCCTATCTGGCCGCGCCTTACGGCGTGTATCGCACCGCCGACGGGTGGCTGGCGCTGGCGATGACGCCGCTCGAGACGCTGGGGCCGCTGCTCGGGCTGGCATTGGGCGGGGACGGTTTTGCCGGGCGCGATGCGATCAAGGCGGCGATCGCGGGACGGCTCGCGGAGGAGCCGACTGCGGCCTGGGTCGAGCGGCTGGGGGCGCGGGATATCTGGTGCGCGCCGGTGATGGACTGGCCGGCGCTGCTCGCCGCGGACGCGTTCCGGCGGCTCGACATGCTCCAGCGAGTCGAGCGCGGGGGCGCGGGCATCGCGACGACGCGCAGCCCGCTCCGCATCGACGGCGCGCGGGCGGGCGGCTCGGCGGGGGCGCCGCGGGTCGGCGAGCATAATGACGCGCTCGTCGCCGAATTCGGCCTCGACCGCGACTGAGCGAAAAAAAGGGCGCCGGCCTTTCGGCCGACGCCCGATGGGGTGACGGAGGGGGACCCGTCAGTATTTGAAGCGCACGCCGAACAGGATCTGGCGATCGTCGACGCTGTAGTCGGTCGGACGATACGCGCCGCGGCTGTTGCGGATGTTGGTGCCGGTGATGTTGCTGAACTCGACCGACGCGGTGATGTGCTTGTTGAAGTCGTAGCTGAGCGACCCGTCGAGCCAGCCATAGCCGAGCGCGTAGCTCTGGCCCGTCTCGGGGGTCGGCGTGGGGGTCGTCGGATAGTTGAAGGTGTAGATGCCCGAAAAGGCGGTGTTGCGCCACGTGTAGCTGAGCCGCGCGCCGAGGCCCGACTTCTCGTAGAGCAGCGACGCGGCGAGCTGCTTGGTGGGCACGCCCGGAAGCCTGGTCCGCGAACCCGGGATCACCTGGTCGGTGTCGCTGTCGATATAGGTGAAGTTGCCCTGCGCGCCGAAGCCCGAAAGCGCCCCCGGCAGGAAATCGAAGAAGGTGTTGGCGCCGATCTCGAAGCCGCGGGTGTGGCCGTAGCGCCCGTTGACCGGCGAGCTGATCGTGTAGGTGACGCCGTCGATCACCACGCCGGTGACGGTCGAGGTGAAGATGAAGTCCTTCACCCGGCGGTCGAACGCGGCGAGGTACAGCGAGCCGGTGGTGCCGAAATATTTCTCGAGCGAGGCGTCGAAGCCGGTCGAGCGCAGCGGCTTGAGGTTGGGGTTGCCGCCCGAGCCGGTGCCGCTGGCCGGGACCAGCGTGAGCGAGGGCGAGAGCTGCTGGGTGCCCGGCCGCGTCAGCGTCTTCGAATAGGCCAGCCGCAGGAAGAAATCGTCGGTGAACTTGAAGCGCAGATTGGCCGAGGGCAGCCAATCCTCATAGCCCGCTTCCTGGTGGTAGGGCGTGATCACGCCCGCGGCGGTCTTGAAGCTGTCGGTGATGATGTCGGTGCGGACGTAGCGCACGCCCACATTGCCGTCGAAGCGAATGCCGCTGTCGTTGGCGAATTCGAGCATCGCGTAGCCCGCCTTGGCGGTTTCCTTGATGTGGTAGGGCGACTGCGGCGAGAAGGTCACCGGGTTGGTGATCCCGAGCAGCCCTCGCATGTTGTCGAAATTGTCATGCTGCAGGAAGTCGGGGTTGGCGACCAGATAGCCGCGCGGGACGTTCGCATCCTCGGACACGTAATCGTCGAACGGCATCGCCTCGAACAGATCGGCAGCGGTCGCCGGATTGGTGTTGATCGATGCGCGGTTGAAGCGGACGACGTCGTAGAATTGCAGCGAGCGCCGGTTCACGCGGCCGCCGAGCTTGAGCGCGGTAAGGAAGCCGTCACCGAGCGCGATCCTGTCGTCCGCGCGGATCGCGAGCTCGTCGCCCTTATAGTTGTTCACGTTCATCGAGAGGTTGCCGACGGTGTAGCTGCCGAGGCTGCCGAGATCGATGCCCGAGAAAGTCGTCTGCGGATAGAGGCCGCTATAATCGAACGTAGTCTGCGGCGGCACGAACTTGAGATCGAGCTCGGTGTACCAGAGATGGTTGCTCGACTTCATGTAGCTCACGTCGACCTTGAGCTCATTATTGTCCTGGCTCCACTTGAAGCCGGTGGCATATTGCGAGTTCTGGTCCTTGGTGTCGCGCTCGACACCGAAAGTGTACGCGCCGCTCAGATTGTTGAACGTCGCGCGCCGCACGTTGTTGGTGCCGTCGAACAGCGTGACGCTGCCCGGAACCACCGTGTTCTGGTTGGTCGCGGTGTTGCCGTTGCTGTTCGGCAACGGGGCGTTGAAGCCATATTGCTGCTGGTACGACGTGAACTTCTGATAGCCGAACTGGGCGTAGATCTCGAGGTTGTGCGCGGGCTTCCACTGGAAGGCGGCATTCACGCCCGGGCGATGCCGCTTGCCGTAGATCAGCGGCTCGTAGTCGCCGAGCGAAAGATAGGTTTTCTGGCCAGGGATCAGATCGGTCCGGCCCAGCGCGCCGCCCCAGCCGGGATTGTCGCTGCGGAAGGTACGGTACTGGTTCACCGCAGTGATCAGGAAGCCCATCTCGCCGATGCCGGTATCCCAGCGCGTCGAGAACAGGCCCGAATAGATCGGCGACACCTTGTCGGCGAGGTCGGCGTAGCGCGCGCGAATGCTGCCCGAGAAGGTAGTCTTCGCGAAATCGAACGGCATGCGCGTGCGCAGGTCGATCGAGCCGCTGATGCCGCCTTCGATCTGCTCCGCGGTCGGGGTCTTGTAGACGTCGATCCCGCCGAGCAGCTCGGCCGGCATGTCTTCCAGATTGTAGCCGCGGCCGCCATCGGCGGTGAACGATTCGCGCCCGTCGATCGTGCTCAGAACCTGGCCGAGGCCGCGGATGCGGGCGCCGCCGCCCTCGCCGCGATCGCGCGTGATCGAGACGCCGGGGACGCGCTGGAGCGCGTCGACCGCGGTCAGATCGGGGAGCTTGCCGATATCGTCGGCGACGATCGAATCGACGAGCTGCGCCGCATTCTTCTTGCGCGCGATCGATCCGACGACGCTCTGGCGGATGCCGCTGACGACGATCTCGTCCTGGCTCTGCACTTCGTTCTCATCGGCTGCCTGCGGCGCGGTCTGGG
>JAEWCK010000155.1 GCA_023390675.1 Pseudomonadota bacterium | reverse complement strand
GTCATAGGGCGCGACCGCGTCGATGAGGACCAGCTCGGCATCGTCGTCCGGCCCCACGCGCTCGGGCGTCGCGCCGATCGCGAGCAGCCCTTCGGCGACGTGCGCCCAGACGAGCGTCGATCCCGGGCCGGGCGGCAGCGCGATGCGGATGGTGAGAGGCCCCGGATGCAAACGCCGCCAGATCGTCACCGCCGCGCGCGCGTTGTCGCGCCGGGCGGCGAGGGGAAGCGCGGCCCAGGCGGGCGCCGCGGGAGCCGAGGCTGAATCGAGCTGGGCCGGGAGTAGGGTCTCGATCGGCACCCAATCCGGGGCGATCGACTGGACCAGCGCCGCGCGGTCGATCGCCATCGCCAGCGCCGCGCGATTGCCCGCCTCGGCGAGAAAGCCTTCGCGCCGCGCCACCGCCAGCCCGAACAGCCCCAGCGCGGGATCGATGCGGATATTGGCCGGCGCGACGCCCGCCACGCCGACCAGCGGCCAATCGGCGAAGCTGCCGCCGGTCACCAGATCCGATTTTCCCGCGCGGAAGCGGGCGAGCGCCAGCGCCGCGCGCTCGCCGCGAAGCAGCAGCGTCTGCTGCGGCTTGAGCGCAGGCATATCTTCGTCGGTCGCGGCTGGGTCGCGCGCGGGCCGGAGCAGCAGCGCGTCGCCTTGGCGCACAGCGCGGAATGGGCCGCTGCCGTCGAAGGCGGGGACGCGGAACACCGCGAGCTCGGGCTGGGCGAAGAGCTTCAGCAAATCGGGGCGCGGCCGCTTCAAGCGCACTTCGATCACTTGCGGGGTCATCTCGACGATCTCGTCGATCGCCGCGAGGAAGGGGGCGAGCGCGTTGCGGCTGCGAGCGCCGATCGCGCGCCGGAGCACGCGCACGACTTCCCCCGCGGTCACTTGCTCGCCATCGGGCCATTGCGCCTCGCGCAGCCGGAAGATGTAGCTGCGGCCGTCGTCGATGACGATCCAGCGTTCGGCGAGCCCCGGCTCGATCCCGCCCGCTGCGTCGAAGCGCACCAGCCCCTGCGCAGTCGCGCCCAGCAGCACACGCTTGCTGGGGTCGAGCGGTCCGGCAGCAGGATCGCCCGGCGCGGCCGGGCCGCCGATCACACTGACCACTACCGCCGCATCGTCCTTGCGCTGGCCCGCGCCGCCGCCGCACGCCGCCAGCAACAGCAGGAGCGTGGCGGAGGGGAACAGTCGCTTCATCGGGGCTCCGCGAGAGAGGGATACCCAAGGGTGTATGGCGGTGCAGGTGCGATGCCAACCCCGGCGCGCGCGGCGGCTTGCCGTTATCGGACCACGCCTTGCCGCAGTGCAGCATGGTAGCCGGAACGCTAACCGCGCGCCGCGATTGAGACGTCGTTCCCCTCCCTGTTGGAGAAGATGATGTCGCGTATCCTTGGCAAAGCCGCAGCCGCCGCTGCGCTCCTTTCGCTCGCCGCCGCGCCCGCAATCGCGGCGCCCGGCTCGGCCGCTTCGCGGCTGTCGCTGCGCGCACATACCGGGGCGGAGAACGAATCGAGCATCGCCGGTGCACCGATCATCGCCGTGGTCGGGATCCTCGCCATCGTCGGCGGCGCGATTGTGCTGATCACCGAGGACGACGACACGCCCGACAGCCCTTAGGGCCGCTTGGTGCGGACGGCGGGACTCGAACCCGCACGCCCCGAAGGGCAGAAGATTTTAAGTCTCCGGCGTCTACCGGTTCCGCCACGTCCGCACCTGCTCACGCAAGCGCAGGCCGGCGCGAGCGTCAACCGTCAGTCGACATTTAAGCGCGAGCGCATTTCCTTGCCGGGCTTGAAATAGGGCACGCGCTTGGCCGCGACCTCCACCGTCTCGCCGGTGCGCGGGTTGCGTCCGGTGCGGCCGTCGCGCGCCCGGGTGGAGAAGGCGCCGAAGCCGCGCAGCTCGACGCGGCCATCCTCGGACAGGCGGGACACGATCTCGTCGAAGAAGACCGAGACGATCTTCTCGACCTCGCGGATCGACAGGCCCGGATTTTCCTGGACCAGTTGCTGCACGAGTTCCGACCGGATCATCCGTACCCTCCCTTGCGTCCCGGGGAGCGGAAGCTCGGCGGGATGCCTATTTAGGCAACCCTAGCCCCGTTCAGCAATCTGCATCAACCCGAAGATTTGCGGATTTTTGCAATATTTTCCGTGTCGAAGGGGGTCCGGCACTGCCGAACCCCCAAACAACATGGGTTAGTTCTTCTCGTTGCGGGCCTTGAGGGCCTCGCCGAGAATGTCGCCCAGCGACGCACCCGAATCGGACGAGCCATACTGCGCCACGGCCTGCTTCTCCTCGGCGATCTGCATCGCCTTGACCGAGAAGGTCGGCTTCTTCGAACGGTCGAAGCCCGTCACCATCGCGTCGAACTTCTGACCGACCTGGAAGCGCTCGGGGCGCTGCTCGTCGCGGTCGCGGCCCAGATCGGTGCGCTTGATGAAGCCCGTCGCGCCGTCCTCGCCGACCTGCACCTCGAGGCCCGCATCGCGGACTTCGAGCACGGTGACGGTGACGATCGCGTTCTTGTTGAGCTTGTCGCCCGCGCCGGCCGACGCCGCGGCCGAGACGCCGCCGCGCTCGAGCTGCTTCATGCCGAGGCTGATGCGCTCCTTGTCAGGCTCGATCGCCAGCACGACCGCCTTCACGGTCTCGCCCTTGCGGTGCAGGTTGAGCGCGTCCTCGCCCGAGATGCCCCACGCAATGTCCGACATGTGGACCATGCCGTCGACGTCGCCGTCCAGGCCGATGAACAGGCCGAACTCGGTGGCGTTCTTGACTTCGCCCTCGACTTCGCTGCCGACCGGGTGCGCGGCCGCGAAGGCCTCCCACGGATTCTGCTGCGCCTGCTTGAGGCCCAGCGAGATGCGGCGCTTCTCCTGATCGACCTCGAGCACGACGACTTCGACTTCCTGCGAAGTCGAGACGATCTTGCCCGGATGGACGTTCTTCTTGGTCCAGCTCATCTCGGAGACGTGGACGAGGCCCTCGATGCCCGGTTCGAGCTCGACGAACGCACCATATTCGGTGATGTTCGTGACGCGGCCCGAGAGCTTCGCGCCGACCGGATACTTCGCCGCGGCGCCGTCCCACGGATCGCTCTCGAGCTGCTTCATGCCGAGCGAGATGCGCTGGGTGTCGCGGTTGATGCGGATGATCTGCACCTTCACCGTGTCGCCGATGTTGAGCATCTCCGACGGGTGATTGACGCGCTTGTAGCTGAGATCGGTGACGTGGAGCAGGCCGTCGATGCCGCCCAGATCGACGAACGCACCGTAATCGGTGATGTTCTTGACGACGCCGTCGATCACCTGGCCTTCGTGCAGCGACTGGATCAGGCCCGAACGCTGCTCGGCGCGGGTCTCTTCGAGAACGGCGCGGCGCGACACGACGATGTTGCCGCGCTTGCGGTCCATCTTGAGGATCTGGAAGGGCTGCGGAATGTCCATCAGCGGGGTGACATCGCGCACCGGGCGGATGTCGACCTGGCTGCCGGGAAGGAAGGCCACCGCGCCCGAGAGGTCGACGGTGAAGCCGCCCTTGACGCGGCCGAAGATGACGCCCTCGACGCGCGCCGACTTGGCGAACTCGGTCTCGAGCTTGTCCCAGGCAGCTTCGCGGCGGGCGCGGTCGCGGCTGAGCATGGCTTCGCCGTTCGCGTTCTCGACGCGGTCGACATAGACTTCGACTTCGTCGCCAACCTTGAGTTCGGCCTTCTGGCCCGGCGCGGCGAACTCGCGCAGCGGCACGCGGCCTTCGGACTTGAGGCCGACATCGATCACCGCGAGGTCGTTCTCGATGGCGGTGACGGTGCCGATCACGACGCGGCCTTCGAAGCCGTCCGCAGCACCCAGGGTCTGGTCGAGAAGCGCCGCGAAATCGTCGCGGCTCGGATTTGCCGTAGTGGCCATAAGGGTTCAGTTCCTGATCACGTTGTTTCCGGCCAGCCGGTTGGGTCCGGCGGTCTTTGAGGCCAGATTTGCCGCGGCGGCCCCATGCCGGTCGCGGCATCCGATGCGCAGGTGCGGTTGGAGGAAGAAGACGCCGTCAAAAGCGAAAAGGGCGCGTGAGATTCGTCTCTCCGCGCCTTCCTCCGCGAGCACCCGCCCGCCGGACGCGCGCGCCTTAGCCGAAGTGCCATCGACTCGCAAGCATTGCGGGTCGCGCCCGACAATGCGAGTGGGAGCGCATGCATCACGAGAATCAGCATTTCGACAAGGGCTATGTCGAGCTCGACGGCAATAGCTATACCAATTGCCGCTTCACCGACGTTGTCTTCCGATATGCCGGCGGGCCCGTGGAGATGACCGGCTGCACGATGGATCGCTTCTCCTGGCAGTTCGGCGGCGATCTGGCGCGCGGGCTGCACACGCTGCACCAGCTCTACGGCACCGATCTGATGCTCAGGATCCTGCGCGGCTTCACCGACCCGGTCGAAGGCGAGATCGAAATCTAGCGCGGCGCGCCGAGCGCGAAGCCCATCGTGTCGAAATCGATCGTGTAGGACACGAAGCGGCCGAGCACGTCCTGGCCGAGCACGCCCTCGCGATCGGCTTCGCCCATGCCGGCGACGTCGGTGACGACGTCGATCATCGGCAGTTCGAGCGAGCGCCCGCCCGCGGCGAAGGGCACCGGACCCCAATGCAGCGTCGGCTGGGTGACGATCGCGCCGCCCGCGCC
>JAEWCK010000135.1 GCA_023390675.1 Pseudomonadota bacterium | reverse complement strand
CGACCGGGCGCGAGGCAATCGACCGCGGGAGCTCGCGCGCGACGACCTGGTGCTGGGCGAGCCAAGCGACGAACAGCTCGGGCCACGCGGCGACGAGGGTGCCGGGCTTGCCCGCGCCCCAGCTGTGCCCGCCGGTCTCGAAGACGTGCAGCTCGACCGGCCGCCTGGCCGCGCGCATCGCCGCGAACATCCGCAGCGAATGCTCGACATTGGCGATCGGATCGTCGGCGGCATGCGCGAGGAACACCGGCGGTGTGTCCGGCCCGACTTGCCCCTCGACCGAATAGGCGTCGCGATAGTCGGGCAGCGCGGCGAGCTTCTTGCGCGTCTGCGTCGTGTCGATCGGCGGACGCATCGATACGACCGGATAGATCATCCCGGCAAACGCCGGCACGGCGCTCAGCTTGTCCACGGCGTCGGTAGGCGGATAGAAATCGTGCCCGCCGCGCGTCGCCATGATCCCGGCGAGATGGCCGCCCGCCGACATGCCGACCACGCCGATCCGCGCCGGATCGAGCCCCCAGCGGCTCGCGCCCGCGCGGAGCAGCCGCAGCGTGCGCTGCGCGTCCTGGAACGGCGCGTCGGCGTTCCAGCCGTCGCCGGGGAGCCGGTAATAGAGGATCACGGGCGTGATCCCATGCGCGGCGAGCTTCGCGGCGACGTCCCTGGTGGAGCCGATCTGGATGCGGAAATAGCCGCCCCCGCCGAAGAGCAATACTGCCGCGCCGTTGGGATGCGCGGGACGATAGACTTCGTAGCGCGGCTCGGAGATGTTCGAATAGGCGCCGGTCTGTCCGCCTTCGTCGGCGATCTTCTCGGGTCCCGAAGGCTTGCCGCTGCCGGGCGGATCGCCGGGCCACACGGCATAAACCTCGGGCTTGCCCAATTTATACTGGGCTTGGGCGGGGCTGGCCGCGACGAACATCGCGGCCAGCCAGGCAAGCAATACCCGCATCAGAACCTCTTGCTGATCGTCGCGTAGAGATAGCGCCCATAGGGGCTGTAGAGCGAGCCCAGATAGCCGTCGGTGGTGATCGGCGGCTGGTTGTCGAAGATGTTGCGCGCGCCGATGCGGATGCGCGTATCGTCGAGTACGCCGCCCTTGAAGCGATACTGGGTGTAGAGGTTGAACGTCGTCTGCCCCTCCAGCTTGTACGGATTGCCGTTCGCATCGAGGAAGTTCGTGTCGAAGACCGAGCTGACGTAATTGGCGAACAGCCCGATCTGCCACCCGCTCTTCGACCAGGTGAGCGAGCCGGTGACGCGCCACTTGGGCTTGCCGCGGTCCTCGATCAGGTCGCTCGCGTCGGTGAGCGGAGTCGCGGCGTTGATCTGCCCCGCCGCGCGCGCATCGAACAGCGCCTGCACCGCGGGCGGCGTCTCGCGCGAATATTTGGTCAGCCGCGCGCCATTCAGCGCGATGTCGAACTTGCCTGCTTCGGTGCGGACATTATAGAGCAGCGCGAGGTCGACGCCCTGCACGGTCTGGGGCAGCAGATTGACGAACTGGTCGTTGATCCGCGTCACGGCGCCCGCCGTGGCGAGGCCCGTGCCTGCGAACACCGGCGTATCGTCGGCGGTCGGCGCGGCGCGGATCACATTCGGATTGCTCGATCCGTTGAGGCGCATCAGGTAATCGAGCACAAGCGCGTTCTGCGCGCCGAACTGGCCGACGATCCCGGTCTGCTGGATCGACCAGAAATCCGCGGTGAGCGTGAGATGTCCGGCCTTGGGGGACAGGAATTTGGGCTCGATCACGGTGCCCACGGTCCAGTTGGTGCTTTCCTCGGGCTTGAGGTCCGGATTGCCGCTGATGAAGATCGAATAGCTGATGCCGCGCCCGCAAGCGCCGAAATTGGCGATGCGGCCGGCGCGCAGGTCGGCCTCGCAGCGATAATAATCCGTGTTCGAGTTGAGGCGCGAATAAGCAACCGTCTTGGTCTGCTCGAGGTTCGGCGCGCGGAAACCCTGTGACCACGAACCGCGGAATCGCAGCCCGTCGATCACGTCCCACGCCGCGGCGACCTTGGGCTTCGCGACCGATCCGAAATCGCTGTAATGCTCGTAGCGTCCGGCGAGCTGGACATCGAGGCGGCGGATCAGCGGGACGCCCATTTCGGGCGAGATCACCGGCACTGCCAGCTCGGCAAAGGCCGAATAGACGGTGCGCGCGCCGCGCGTGCTCGGCGTCGGGCTTACTGCGGCGACGTTCGAGAGGTTGGTCTCGCCGGTCACGGCATCGACGAAGCCGATATCACCGTTGAGATTGGGGTCGCGGATGTCCTGCTGCGTCTCGCGCCGCCCTTCGACGCCGAACGCGATGCCGAGATTGCCGCCCGGCAGGGGAAGCAGGCGCGAATTGGACAGCTTGAAATCGGCGAGCGCAAGCGTGGTCTTCGACTTGCGGACGAGATCGAACTGGAACGAGTCGATCGTCGCCTGCGAAGCCGGCGAGCAATCGCCGACGCTCGGCGTCGCTGCGCAGCCGCCGCTGAACGGGTTGTAGGCCTCAGGCGTCGACAGCGCGAGGTTGGCCTGCAGCTTGGTCATGTTGATCGCGTTCGACGTGTCGGTCGATTCCCCTTCCGAATAGAGCATTGCGGTGTCGAAATCGAAGGTTCCGAGCTCGCCTTTCAGCCCGCCGAGGAAACGCGACTGCCAGCTGGTCACGTCGACATGCTGCATGCCCGCGTCGAGGAAGCGATAGGTGGTCAGGCGCACCGGCAGGCCGGCGGCGGGGACGTTGGTGAGGTTGGGAATGCGGTTCGGATTGGGCTGGCCGTTGATCGTCGTCGGCCCGAACGGGTTCCAGTAGTTGGACGCCGGAATGACGATCGCATTGAGGTTGATCGTCGGCGGCTGGATGCGGTGCGTGTCCGCCCGGTAATAGCCCGCCTCGCCGTACAGCGTCAGGCTGTCGGTCAGGTCGTAATGCGCGTTGAGGAAGCTGTTGTAGCGGTTGATCCGCGGCGTGATCGTGGTGCCGACGCGCGTGTCGTAGCGTTCCGAGCGCAGCGTCGACGCCGTCGCGCGCGTGCCGGTGCCGAGGCAGGTGTCGGCATTGAGCGTCACCACGCAGCCTGGATTGGCGCTCGACTGGGTATGGAACGCGCCCGCCGACGACGTCAGCGCCTGGTTGCCGGGGCTCCGCCGGATCGTGCCCGGCCCGCCCACCACGGCAAGGTTCGCCCAAGGCGACTGGGTCGCGCGCCCGTCGGCGGTCAGATTGCCGGCAAAGGCGGGGTCATCCTCGAACAGGCTGAGGAGATTGTCGGTCGCGGTATAGAGCTGGTCCTCGGCCAGCTGCGCGGTGCGGTGGGTGTAGTCGAGATAGAGCGACACATTGCCGCGCCCGCCGGCGAAGTTGGTGCCGATCCGCCCGGTCGCCTGGAACTCCCGGCGATGTGTGCCTTCGGCGCCACCGTAGCGAAGATCGATCGCGACGCTGTCGAAGTCGGTCTTGGTCACGGTGTTGACCACGCCGGCGACCGCGTCCGATCCGTAGATCGCCGCCGCGCCGTCACGCAGGATCTCGAGCCGCTCGATCCCCGCGACCGGCAGTGAATTGGCGTTGTAGCCGAGCACGGGGACATTGCCCTCGCCCGCCTGGCTGGTCGGGTGGCTGACGAGCCGGCGGCCGTTCAGGAGCACCAGCGTGTTGCCGACGCCCAGGTTGCGCAGGTTGATCGAATTGACGTCGCCGCGCGCCGCGTTGCTCGTCTGCGGGTTGTTCGATTCGTTGAAGGTCACGTCGCCCGCCTGCGGAATCGCGCGGAACAGCTCGTCGCCCGAAAGCGCCCCGGTCGCGTCGATCTGGTTGGCGTCCATCACCGAGACCGGCAGCGCCGCAGTGGTGCTCGCGCCCTTGATCTGCGTGCCGACCACGACGATCTCGCTCGCGTCCTGCTGCGGCGCATCGGCGCTCGCGTCCGATTGCGCGAGGCCAGGTACGTCCTGCGCCGCGATCGTCGCCGGGGCTTCCTGCGCGTACGCCGCCTGCGCGGTCACCAGCGCGCCGAGCGCGCTTCCCGCGGCCAGGGCGATCCGCCCGAATCGCTTGCTCATGCCATCTCTCCCTGAGTCATCTGGTTTGCTTCGTTGGATATTGCAGTCGGCCGCCCGGCGAGCGCGGCGTTCAGCGCATCGCGGTCGAGCTTGTTCTCCCAGCGCGCGACGACGACCGCCGCGACGGCGTTGCCGACGAAATTGGTGAGGCTGCGGCACTCGCTCATGAAGCGGTCGATCCCGAGGATCAGCGCCATTCCCGCGACCGGCACCGAAGGCACGATCGACAGCGTCGCCGCGAGCGTGATGAACCCCGCGCCCGTCACCCCCGCCGCGCCCTTCGAGCTCAGCATCGCCACTGCGACGAGCAGGATCTGCTCGCCCCAGCCGAGATGCACACCCGTCGCCTGCGCGATGAACAAGGCGGCCAGCGTCATGTAGATGTTGGTGCCGTCGAGGTTGAACGAATAGCCGGTCGGTACGACGAGCCCGACCACGCCCTTGTCGCATCCCGCCATCTCCAGCTTGGCGATCAGGCTCGGCAGCGCCGCCTCCGACGAAGACGTACCGAGCACGAGCAGCAGCTCGTCCTTCAGATACGCGACCAGCTTGAGGATCGAGAAGCCGTGCGCCCGCGCGACGGCGCCGAGGATCACCACCACGAAGAAGATCGACGTGAAATAGAAGGTCGCGACCAGCTTGCCGAGATCGATCAGCGAATCCGCGCCGAACTTGCCGACCGTGAACGCCATCGCCCCGAATGCTCCGATCGGCGCCGCGCGCATCAGGATCCCGACGATGCGGAACACCACCAGCGCCAGCCGCTCGATCAGCTCGAGCACCGGCTCGGCGGGCTTGCCGACCAGCGACATCGCGATGCCGAACAGCACTGCGACGAACAGGGTCTGGAGGATCGATCCTTCGGTCAGCGCCGAAGCGAGCGTCGTCGGGATGATCGCCATCAGGAAGTCGGTGACGCTCGTCTCGTGCGCCTGGTGCGCATAATCGGCGACTGCGCTGGCGTTGAGCGCGGCGGGATCGGCGTGCATCCCGGCGCCGGGCTGGACGATGTTCGCGACGAGGAGCCCGAGGATCAGCGCCAGCGTCGAGAAGAACAGGAAATAGCAGAACGCCTTGGCGGCGACGCGCCCGACCGTGCTCAATTCGCGCATCCCCGCGATCCCGCTCACCACGGTGAGGAAGATCACGGGCGCGATCACCATCTTCACCAGCTTGATGAAGCCGTCGCCGAGCGGCTTGAGCGCCTCCCCGGTCTGCGGCCAGAAATGCCCCAGCGCCACGCCGAGCGCGATCGCCACGACCACCTGGAAATAGAGGTGGCGATACAGCGGCGCGCGTGCAGCGAAGGGCCGCTCGTCGGGAATCGGCTGGATGATCATACTCTCCTCGGGCGCGCCGGGAGCGGCGCACGGCCTCTTGTGTTCGGGCCTTGGGCATGCACCCTATCCCGATCGGATCGACGATCCAGCGTTTCGGATTTTTGGCGTAACATGTTGATTTACATGACTTTGCCCGATCGACGCCGCTTCGGCCCCCGGCAAGACTGTGCGGACTTCCACACAGTTTTGCCGCAAGATGTGCGATAAGCGACACAAATGGCCGCCCGATCCCTCCAGCGCCGTCGCCTCCTCGCGCTTGCCGCGCTGCTCGCGGCAGCGGCGCTGCTCCTCGCCTGGGCGGGGAGTCGCTGGGCGACGACGCAGGCGCTCGCCGCGGCCGATGCCAGCGCGCGCCAGACCGCGCGCGCGCATGTCGGCCTGCTCAACAGCGAATTGCAGAAGTTTCGCCTGCTCCCGCTCGTGCTCAGCGAAAATCCCGAGATGGCGCCGGCGTTGCGCGGGGACGATGCGGCGGCACAGCGCCGGCTCAACGCCACGCTCGAGCTGCTCGCCAGCCGCACCGACGCCGCGGTGATCTACGCGATCGATCGCAACGGACGCACGGTCGCGGCGAGCAACTGGCGGCTGCCGACCAGCTTCGTCGGACAGGTTTATGGCTTCCGCCCCTATTTCCGCGACGCAATGGCCAGCGGCGCGTCCGAGCTGTTCGCGCTCGGCACGGTGAGCGGGCGGCCCGGCCTCTATCTCGCGCGCCGCGTCGATCGCGACGGACAGGCGCTCGGCGTGGTGGTGGTCAAGGTCGAGTTCGACGATGTCGAGGCGACCTGGGGGCGCGTGCCCGGGATCACTCTGGTCACCGATGCGCATGGCGTGATTCTCGTCACCTCGATTCCCGGCTGGCGCTTCCAGGCGACGCGTGCGCTCGATGCGGCGACTTTGGCCAGCGCCCGGCGCACGCTCCAGTTCGGCGCGGCGCCGCCGGGGCGCGCACCGCTGACCCTCGACCAGCCGATCGCGACAGTGACGGCGAACGGCGCGAGCGTGCGCTATCGCGCCGCATCCGAGCCCGCGCCGCTCACGGGTGCGCACCTGCTCCATCTCGCGCCGCTCGATCCGCCGCTCGCCGCCGCGCGGACCCAGGCGCTGCTGATCGCCGCAGCGATTCTGCTCGTCGCGGGCGCGGGCGTCGGGTTCGCGCTGCGCTCGGCCGAGAAAAGCCGCCTCCAGCGCGAGGCGCAGGCACGGCTCGAAGCAGAAGTCGAGCGCCGGACCGCCGAGTTGCGCGACGCCAATGCGCGGCTGATCGTAGAATCGGACGAGCGCGCCGAGGCTGATCGCCGCTATCGCGCCGCGCGCGAGGAACTGGCGCAGGCGAGCCGATTGGGCTCGCTCGGCCAGATCACTGCAGGAGTCGCGCACGAGATCAACCAGCCGGTCGCCGCGATCCGCACCTTCGCCGAAAATGCCGCGACGTTCCTCGATCGCGCCTCGCCCGAAGCGGCGCGCGACAATCTCTCGCAGATCGTGTCGCTCACCGATCGGATCGGCACGATCACCTCCGAGCTCCGCGCCTTCGCGCGGCGCAAGACGCCCGCCAGGGG
>JAEWCK010000117.1 GCA_023390675.1 Pseudomonadota bacterium | reverse complement strand
CGGCTGAGGAGCCGCGGCCCGTTTTGCTCGCGCAGGCAAGCGACATAATCCCGCAATGTAAATTAGTGTATCACTTATTGGGATTTTGTTGACTCTCGCGGTGGACGGGAGCAGCCTCCTCGAAACGCAAAAGGGAGAGACAGATGCTGGCGGCAATCCTCATCGCGGCGGGCGCACCGGGGCTCGCGCAGACGGCGCCCGTGGTCGCGGGCCGGCAGATCGAGAAGCTCGATCGCGGGCTGGTGGCAGTGCCTGCGGCGGATGGCGGCAACCATGTCGCGTGGCGTCTGCTCGCGACCGATCCCAAAGGCGCGCGCTTCACGCTCTACCGCGACGGCAAGGCCATCGCGCGCGTGGACGGCAAGGGCGCGACCAGCTTCCACGACGCGGGCGGCACGGCGACGTCGCGCTACGAGATCGCCGCGGGCAACGGCAAGCGCGAGGCCGCGACGACCTGGGCGAACGGCTATCTCTCGATCCCGCTCGACAAGCCCGCCGACCGCAAGACCCCCGAGGGCGAGACCTATAGCTACACCGCGAACGACGCCTCGGTCGGCGATCTCGACGGCGACGGGCGCTACGAGCTGATCGTCAAATGGTATCCGACGATCGCCAAGGACAATGCCTTTTCGGGCTATACCGGCGAGACGCTGATCGACGCGTACACGCTCGACGGCAAGAAGCTGTGGCGGATCGACCTGGGGCGGAACATCCGCTCGGGCGCGCACTATACTCAGTTCATGGTCTATGACCTCGACGGCGATGGCCGCGCGGAAGTGGCGATGAAGACCGCCGACGGCACGGTGGACGGTGCGGGCAAGGTGATCGGCGATCCGAACGCCGACTGGCGACACGGCGACGAGCAGGTCGAGGTGCCCGACCGCACCGGCTCGACCGTCACGCCCGACGGGCGCAAGACGACGACGCTCAAGGGCCGCATCCTTGCCGGGCCCGAATATCTGACCGTGTTCGACGGGCTGACCGGCAAGGCGCTCGCCACGGCGCCCTATGCCCCGCCGCGCGATCCGACCGGCGACAATCCGAGCTTCGACCAGATGAAGGCGACGTGGGGCGACGGATACGGCAACCGCTCCGAGCGCTATCTCGCGGGCGTCGCCTATCTCGACGGGCACAAGCCGAGCCTGGTCTTCGGACGCGGCTATTATGCGCGCTCGGTGATCGCGGCATGGGACTATCGCGGCGGCAAGCTCAGCCGGCGCTGGGTGTTCGACAGCGCGACGCCCGGCAACGAGAAATGGGGCGGCAACGGGAACCACCAGCTCTCGATCGCCGATGTCGACGGCGACGGGCGCGACGAGGTCTTCTACGGATCGATGGTGGTCGACGACAACGGCAAGGGGCTGTGGTCGTCGGGGCTCGGGCATGGCGACACGATGCACCTGTCGGATCTCGATCCGAACCATCCGGGACTCGAGAAGTTCGGCGCGCACGAAGTGATGCGGATGAGCGGCAATCGCGGCGCGGCGATGCTCGATGCGCGGACGGGCGCGATCCTGTGGTCGACGCCCGCCGACAAGGACACCGGGCGCGGCATCGCGATCGACATCGACCCGCGCCACCCGGGCGCCGAAGCCTGGGCATCGAACTCGCGCGAGCTCTATGATGTGAAGGGCAACGTCATCCCGGGCGGGCACCCGCGGGCGGCGAACTTCGGCATCTGGTGGGACGGCGACCGCCTGCGCGAGCTGCTCGACGGCAAGAAGATCACCAAATGGGACTGGGCGACCTCGAGCGAGAAGGAGTTGCTCAATCCCGAAGGCATGGTCTCGAACAACGGCACCAAGGCGAACCCGTCGCTCTCGGCCGACATCCTCGGCGACTGGCGCGAGGAACTGGTGCTGCCGAGCGCCGACAGCCACGAGCTGCGCATCTACGAGACGCCGTTCGACACCAGGGAACGGATCGTGACGCTGATGCACGATCCGGTCTATCGCCTCGGCGTGGCGTGGCAGAATACTGCCTACAACCAGCCGCCGCACACCTCTTATTATCTGGGAGTGAAGTGAGGCGATGCTGCTCGGCGCACTGCTGATGGCGGCGAGCGGGCCGGTGCTGCGCTTCGACCTCGAGCCCGCGAAGCCCGTCGCGGGGCGAGTCGCGGTGCCCGCCGGCAAGCCGTACGAGAAAGGCGGGTTCGGCTACGAGCCCGAGCGGCGGGGGAAGGAGTTCCTCTTCTCCGCCGCCGTGCCCGAGGGCAATTACAAGGTCACGGTGCGGATCGGCGGGCATGCGACGGTGAAGGCGGAATCGCGGCGGCTGATGCTGCGCGACGTGGTGACCCGACCGGGCAAGTACGTCACCGAGAGCTTCGTCGTGAACGTGCGCACGGCGTGGCTTGCGCCGCCGCCCGAGAATGCGCCGGGGGGCACGCAGGTGCGTTTGAAGCCGCGCGAGGCGGGAAGCTATAGCTGGGACGACAAATTGACGCTCGAATTCCTCGGCGATCCGCACGTCGCATCGATCGACATCGAGCCGGTGGACGTGCCGACGATCTACCTGACCGGCGATTCGACCGTCACCGACCAGCGTTCGGAGCCCGCGGCGAGCTGGGGGCAGATGCTGCCGGCGATGTTCGGCCCCGGCGTCGCGGTCGCCAACCATGCCGAATCGGGCGAGACCTTGAAGTCGTTCGTCACCGAGCTGCGCCTCGACAAGGTGCTCTCGCTGATCAAGCCCGGCGACTGGCTGTTCGTCCAGTTCGGCCATAACGACCAGAAGGCCAACTGGCCGCAGACCTATGCCGACCCCCAGGTCACCTACCCCGCCTGGCTGCGCACCTATATCGCCGAGGCGCGGCGGCGCGGAGCGCATCCGGTGCTGGTGACTTCGCCCGAGCGGCGGAACTATCTGCGCGACGGCAAGGTGAAGCGCACGCTCGCGGAATATGGCGCGGCGGTGCGCAAGGTCGCGGCGGAGGAGCACGTCCCGCTGATCGACCTGCAGGAGCGCACGGTGAGCCTCTATGAGGCGCTGGGCGAGGCGAAGGCGGCGACCTTGTTCAACGACGGCGGCAAGGACCGCACGCACCACGACAATGCCGGCGCCTGGTTCCTCGCGCGCGCGGTGGCGGCCGAAGTCGCGGCGCAGGTGCCCGGACTCGCGTCGCTGCTCAAGCCCGAGGCGCGCAGCTTCGATCCCGCCCATCCGAATCTCGACGAGGGCCGGATCGCACCGAGCATCGCGGCGAGCGACGTGCGGCCGGCGGGGAGCTGATGCGCACCGGCCACGTCTTCGACGTCCGCGAGCATGGCGCGAAGGGCGACGGCGTCGCGCTCGACAGCCCCGCGATCAATGCCGCGATCCTTGCGGCCGAGGCGGCGGGGGGCGGAGTCGTGGTGCTGCCGCCCGGCCGCTATCTCAGCTTCTCGCTGCGGCTGAAGAGCCGGGTCACGCTGGCGATCGAGGAAGGCGCGACCTTGATCGCGGCGGAGAAGGGGCCGCTTGGGGCTTATGATCTCCCCGAGGATCGGGGGCCGCAGCTCTACCAGGATTTCGGGCACAGCCACTGGCACAACAGCCTGATCTGGGCCGAGGGAGCCGAGGACATCGCGATCCTGGGCAAGGGGCGGATCGAGGGGACCGGGCTGACGCGCAACGGACCCGGCACGCCGTGGAGCAGCCAGCGGGGCGAGCGACCGCTGTCGATGGCGAGCATGGCGCCGGCCGATATCGGGCGGCTCGAGCAGAGCCGGGCGCGGATGCAAGGGATGGGGAACAAGGCGATCGCGCTGGCGCATTGCAGGCGGGTGAGGCTGGAGGATTTCGCGGTTTTCAGGGGCGGGCACTTCGCGGTGCTGGCGAGCGAAGTAGAACATCTGGTTGTCACTCGCGTTGCGATCGACACCAATCGGGACGGGATCGACCTCGACTGCGTGCGGCATGCCAGGATATTGAATTGCAAGGTTAATTCTCCGAACGACGATGCGATCGTGCTCAAGACCTCGCTCGGCCTGGGTAAACCATCGGCGTGCGAGGACGTGGAGATCCGCGACTGCCATGTGAGCGGGTTCGACATCGGCACGGGGCTCGCCACGCAGGAGCTGGCGCCCGATCGCGACCGCGTCACCGGACGGATCAAGCTGGGCACCGAGAGCAACGGCGATTTCCGGCGGATCAGGATCGCGAACTGCCGGTTCGAGCGCAGCCGCGGGCTGGCGATCGAGACCGTCGACGGGGGCAATATCGAGGACGTGCTCGCCGAGAATATCGAGATGGACGACGTGACCACCGCGCCGCTTTTCCTGCGGCTGGGCGCGCGATTGCGCGGGCCGGAGGGCACGCAAGTCGGCGCGCTGCGCGGCGTCGAGGTGCGCGGTTTGCGCGCAAAAGGGATCGATCCGCGCTTCGGGGCGATCCTCGCCGGGCTGCCCGGTCACGCGATCGAATGCGTCCAGCTGCGCGATATCGAGCTCGCCTATCGCGGCGGCTATGCCGAGCCGATACCCGCAAGCCCCGCCGAGCTGGCCGACGCCTATCCCGAGCCGAGCATGTTCGGCCCCACCCCGGCCTGGGGCTTCTGGGCGCGGCACGTGACCGGGCTCGAGGTCAAGCGCCTGCGGCTGTCGCGGGAGGGCGTGGATCCGCGCCCGCCGGTGCTGCTCGACGACGCGCAGGTGGCGCATGCCGAGGATGCGCAATTTTGGCCCGGTACGGTTTGACGCGCCCCCGATAGTATACTACCATATTTTGCACAATAATCCCACATCTTGGGGCGGAGAGGGATGACCACTACCCACGCATTCCGGATGCAGCTCAAGCCGGGCGTCGTCGACGAATACAAGGCGCGGCACGACGCGATCTGGCCCGAGCTCGCCGCCCTGCTTCGCGAGAGCGGGATCAGCGACTATTCGATCTTCCTCGACGAAGAGACGCTGTCGCTGTTCGCGGTGCTCAAGCTCGCCGACGACAACCGGCGCGACGCCCTGCCCGGTCATCCGGTGATGCGGAAATGGTGGGATTATATGGCGCCACTGATGGAGGTCGAGCCCGACAACAAGCCGAAGGAATGGCCGCTCATGCCGCTGTTCCACCTGCCATGATGCGCGCGCTGCTCCTTGCGGCCGCAGCCGCGCTCGCGCTTCCCGCCGGCGCGCAGGAAGCGCATCTTCTGCCCTCCCCTTCAGGGGAGGGGCCGGTGGGGCCTGTCCACATGGTCCTCGGTCTCGGTGAGACTGACAGGCCCCACCCCAACCCCTCCCCTGAAGG
>JAEWCK010000109.1 GCA_023390675.1 Pseudomonadota bacterium | reverse complement strand
GCGCGACATCGCGCTGGATCCCAACATCCCCTACGACCCGCTCGGCAACATCACGGGCGTCGGCGGCGGCGAGATCGATCCCGCGCTTTCGGCCGCCGCGGGCCAGGTCGTCACCGTCGCCCCGGTTCCCGAAGCCGCCGCGGACCGCACCAGCCTGGCAGGCTATGCTGCCGGCGCGAACCAGCCACGGCTATACGCCGACCCGCACCGCACGCTGGCTCCGCGCAACGACGCCGTGAAGGCCGAAGCAGTGATCGCCAAGCGCATCGGCAAGACGCTCGCGGGTTCGCTCAGCCTTTCGCTCGAGCGGAGCCGCGACCGCGAGCGCAGCGGCCCCGCGCTCGCCGCGCTGGCGGTGCCCGCGAGCAACGCCTTCTCCCCCTTCTCGCGCAATGTGCTGCTCGATCGCTATCTGGTCGAGGCCGATCCGTTGCGCGCGAGCACGACGACCACGACGCTCCATGCCGGCGCTGTCCTGCGCGGCGCGATATCGGGCTGGCGCTGGGACTTCACCGCAGCGCTGGATCAGAAGCAGATCGACGGCACCGTCGACACCGGCATTGACACGACCGCCGCGAACGCTGCGATCGCCGCCGGCGCGAATCCCTTCGCGCCGCTCGATCCCGCGCTGCTCGCCGACCGGCTGACCAACCGCACCCGGCAGCGCACGCGCACCGCGAACGCCAGGCTCGTCGTCACCAACACGCCGGTGCGCGTGCCTGCGGGCGAAGTCTCGGTGATCGCCACCGCCGAGACCGAGCAGGCATCGGCAAGCTCGGAGACGCGCGGCCCGAGCCCGTACGACCTCAGCCTCGCCCGGCTGCGCACCGAAGGATCGATCGCCGTCAGCATCCCGCTCACGTCCAGGAGCGCCGACGTGCTCGGCTGGGCCGGCGACCTCTCGATCAACGCATCGGCCTATGCGCGACAGATCGGCGGCTTCGGCAGGCTCTCGGACACGATCTTCGGCGCGAGCTGGGCGCCCTTCAAGGGAATCCAGCTGGTCGCGACGATCAAGAACATGGCGAGCGCGCCGGGCATCGAGCAGCTCTCGATCCCCGAGACGCGCATCGACAACGTCCCCGTCTTCGACTTCGGCAACGGCCGCACCGAGCTGGTGACGATGATCCGCGGCGGCAATCCCGATCTCGCCGCCGAGCGCCGCCACGTCACGTCGCTCGCGCTCAACATCAAGCCCTTCGCCAAAAAGGAAATCCGCTTCAGCGCCACCTATGAGGCGACCTCGATCCGCAACCAGACCGGCACGATCTACGCGAACACGCCCGATATCGAGGCGATCCTGCCCGAGCTGGTCGAGCGCGACGCCTCGGGCAGGCTGGTGAGCGCGATCTTCCGCCCGCTCAATCTCTATCGTGAGGAGCAGCGCACGCTCAATTTCACGATCTCGGCGAACGGCAGGATCGGCAAGCCTCCGCCCAGGCCCAAGCCCGGCGAGAAGCCTGCCCAGCCGCGCCCGGCTTTCTATTATGGCGGCATCGGCCCCAGCGTGAAATTGAGCGACCGGCTGCAATTGCGCCCCGGCGCGCCGGTGTTCGACGTGCTCGGCGGCGACACGATCACCGGCAGCGGCACGCCGCGCGTGTTCGGCTATGCCTATGGCGGGTTCAACATCTGGGGCAACGGGCTCCAGTTCGACGGCTGGTATGGCGGGGGCAGCCGCGTGCGCAGCCCCAATCCGGCCACCGATCTGCGCTTCTCGCCGATGCTGCGGCTCAACATCGGCGCGACGATCAGCGTCCACCATTTCCTGCGCGACCAGGACTGGACCAAAAAGCTTCAGTTGAAGCTCGACGTCAGCAACATCACCGACAGCCGCTACCGCGTGCGCGACGGCAATGGCCGCGTGCCCTTTCGCTACCAGAGCGATTTGCTGGATGCGACTGGCCGGACCGTGAGCCTCACGCTTAGAAAGCTGTTCTAGACGCCGTGGACTGGAGGACAGCGACTATGAGCGACGAAGCGATTCTGGTGCTGACCACGGGCGGGACGATCGACAAGCAATATTTCGACGCGCTCAGCCAATATGCGATCACCGACACGATCATCGCGCGCCTGCTCGAAGTGGCGCGCGTCACGCATCCCTTCGCGATCGAGGAAGTCATGCGCAAGGACAGCCTCGACATCGGCGCGGAGGAGCGCGCCGCCCTGGTCGAGCGCGTCGCGCGGGCGGAGCAGTCGCGGATCGTGATCACCCACGGCACCGATACGATGACCGATACCGCGCAGGCGCTCGCCGGGGTCCGGGGCAAGACGATGGTGCTGGTCGGCGCGCTCGCCCCGGCGCGCTTCGCCGAGAGCGACGCCGCGTTCAACCTCGGCATGGCCTTCGCCACTGCGCAGACCGCCGCGCCCGGCGTCTATATCACGATGAACGGCGCGGTGTTCGACGGCTTGCGCGTCACCAAGGACCGCGCCCGCGGCGCGTTCGTCCGGACCGGCTGATCAGGCCTCGCGGCGGGTGACCGCCGCCTCCACCTGCGCTTCGCTCAGCGGAATCAGGAACTGCACGCCGAACCGGTCGCCCTGACGGCGGACGACGCGCGCCGAGCGCAACTGTCCGCCGCAATCGATCTGGATCGTGGTCCCCACCGCGGGCGGCGCGGCACGGTGCACCTGCGCGCCCGAGCAGGAGAGATCGAGCAGGTGCACGCGCACCGGCTCGCCGTCGAGTCGCATCATGGTCGGCAGAAACAGCTTGCGCCGGGGCGCGCCGCGCATCTGGCGCGCGCCGATCCGGCCGCCGGAAGATATTGCCCCATGCTCCACGCGCGCTTGAAAGCGCGCCGCGCCGCGCAGTTCCAGCACAAAGAGTGCTTATGAAACTTCAACCTTCTTCGAAGGCCAGGGCGGGATCGGAGTCGGAAGGGGATGCGCCCGGCGGCGGTGGTGGACAGGGCTAGATTCGAACTAGCGTAGACTTGCGTCGGCAGATTTACAGTCTGCTGCCTTTAACCACTCGGCCACCTGTCCATGGCGCCGCTTTGGCGAGCGCGGTCCATTGCCGAAGCATCTCCCCCCTGTCAACGCCTTGCGCGCCGGCTTTGTGCCGCATAGCGTCCGCGCCATTCAGGCACTCTTGCCCGACCGGGAGCCTTCATGCGCAAAGCCATCGCCATCGCCGCCCTTCTCCTCGCCACCACCGCGCCGCTCGCCGCGCAGACCGTCGCACCGCCCTCGGCGCCCGTCGATCGGATCGTCGACGAAGGCACCAACCATTCGGAAGTGATGCGCATCGCGCAGTATCTCACCGACGTGATCGGCGCGCGGCTCACCAATTCGCCCGGCATGCGCCGTGCCGAGGAATGGACCCAGGGCAAGTTCCGCGAATGGGGCCTCGCCAACGTCCACAAGGAGGGCTTCGAGTTCGGCCGCGGCTGGTCGGCGCACGAGGTCAGCGTCAGGATGATCGCGCCGCGCCCGCTCGATCTCGTTGCCGCGCCGCTCGCATGGACGCCGGGCACCAACGGCCCGATCGCCGGCCCGGTGATCCTCGCTCCGATGGCCGACGAGGCCGCGCTCGCCCGATACAAGGGCAAGCTCAAGGGCAAGATCGTGCTGATCACCGATCCCGAGCCGATCGAGGACCCGCTCGACGCGCCGTTCAAGCGCTGGACCGAGGAAGATTTCGCCAAGTGGCAATACGAGCTGCAGAACGGCGCGCCCAACGCCGCGCGCCGCAGCTTCAATCCGAGCCGCTTCACCTTCCCCGCGAAGCGCGACGCGTTCCTGAAGGAGGAAGGCGCGATCGCCTATGCCACCATGTCGAGCCGCAACAACAAGCTCGTCCACGGCCAGAACAGCCAGTTCCAGGTCGGCGCGACGCCGCCGCTTCCCGGCTTCGAGATCGCGGCCGAGGATTATCGCCGCCTCGCCCGGCTCTACACGATGGGCGCGAACCCCACCGTGCAACTGAGCGACAATGTCGCTTTCGACGACAGCGACACCAAGGGCTACAACATCATCGCCGACATCCCCGGCAGCGACCCCAGGGCCGGCTACGTCATGGCCGGCGCGCACCTCGACAGCTGGGCGATGGGCGACGGCGCCGCGGACAATGGCGCGGGCAGCGCGATGGTGATGGAGGCCGCGCGGATCATCAAGGCGCTCGGCATCAAGACGCGCCGCACGATCCGCTTCGCGCTCTGGGCGGGCGAGGAGCAGGGCCTGATCGGCTCGATGAACTATGTCGAGACGCACATCGCGAAGCGCCCGGTCGATCCGTCGCTCAGCGGCATCGCGCGCTATCTCGGCTGGAGCAGGGCCTTCCCGATCGAGCCGGGTCCGGACCACGAAAAGCTCGCCGCCTATTTCAACATCGACAACGGCTCGGGCAAATTGCGCGGCATCTATACGCAGGGCAACACCGCGGTCGTGCCGATCTTCCGCGAATGGTTGGCGCCGTTCGAATCGCTGGGCGCGTCGACGGTCACCACGCGCCGCACCGGCAGCACCGATCACGTCTTCTTCGACGCGGTCGGCATTCCCGCTTTCCAGTTCATCCAGGATCCGCTCGATTACGGCTCGACGGTGCACCACACCAATGTCGACACCTTCGATCACCTGCGCGCCGACGACATGCGCCAGGGCGCGATCGTGCTCGCCGCGATGCTGATCAACGCCGCCAATTCGGACAAGCCGCTGCCGCGCATGCCGATGCCCACCGAAGCCAAGCCCTATGACGGCTTCTACCCCTGGCCGGGGGCGGACGCCGCGCACTGATGGCGCGCAGAGGACATCGGCCGAGCCAGGCGGCTT
>JAEWCK010000388.1 GCA_023390675.1 Pseudomonadota bacterium | reverse complement strand
GCCCATGCCGAGGATGCGGCCGGCGACGCGCTTGGGGTGGAAGGGCTCGATCGCATCGAGCTTCTCGCCCATGCCGGCGAACTTGATCGGCTTGCCGGTGACGGCGCGCATCGACAGCGCCGCGCCGCCGCGGGCATCGCCGTCCATGCGGGTGAGGATCACGCCGGTGAGCGGCACCTGCTCGGAGAAGCTCTTGGCGACGTTGACCGCGTCCTGACCGGTCAGCGAATCGACGACGAGCAGGATCTCGGCGGGCTTCGCGATGGCCGCGACCGCCTTCATCTCGTCCATCAGCGCCTGATCGACATGGAGACGGCCCGCGGTGTCGAGCATCAGCACGTCGAAGCCCTGGAGCTTCGCGGCGTTCAATGCGCGGCGCGCGATCTCGACCGGGCTCTGCCCTGCGACGATCGGCAGCGTGGCGACTTCGGTCTGCGTGCCGAGGACGGCGAGCTGCTCCTGCGCGGCCGGACGGTTCACGTCCAGCGACGCCATCATCACCTTCTTGCCCTGCGCTCTGGTGATCAGCCTGGCGAGCTTGGCGGTGGTGGTGGTCTTGCCCGAGCCCTGCAGGCCGACGAGCATCACCACCGCAGGCGGCGCGACGCCGATCTCGAGCTCGGCGGTGTCGGGCCCGAGCATGTCGACCAGCGCGTCATGGACGATCTTGACGACCTGCTGCCCCGGCGTGACCGAGCGCAGCACGTTCTGACCGACCGCAGCCTCGGTCACCTTCTCGACGAAGTCGCGCGCCACCGGAAGCGCGACATCGGCCTCCAGCAGCGCAATCCGCACTTCGCGCATCGCGGTGCGGACATCGGCTTCGGTGAGCGCACCGCGCCCGCGCAGGCGATCGAAGACGCCCCCCAGCCGCTCGCTCAGACTCTCGAACATGAGACCAAAATCACTCCAGTTTTGCGACCGCTGCCGCCAAACGCAAAACACGCCGGCGGACGAAACCTCGTCGGCCGGCGCCGCCCCTCGGGGCGGCATGTCTCGCGTTCGTGACTGAACGGTCGTGCGGGCCCCTAGCCCATCGCGCCCGCCGAGGCAAGCCGAAGCCGCCGCCCAGATTTATTGCTCCAATGTGTCGCCGCCTTAACTCCCTCTATACCCTCCCCGTGCCAAACCGCGCCGTTAATCGATTGGGGGCGCATCCCGGCATGTCGCTGGATCACGAAGAGGAAGTCGTCAGGGAGGCTGCGCCGCAGCCCAATCTCCTGTCGGGCGCAATCAGCGTCGCGTCGATCCTGCTGTTCGTTGGCACGGGCAGCGCGGTGCTGTCCAAGACGCTCCAGCATTATTTCGAAGGCGGCGCCCCCGCCGACCGCACGCTCGTCATCGCGCTGCTCCTGAACGTCGCGCTGATCCTGTTCGGCTGGCGCCGGCACCAGGCGCTGAGCCAGGAAGTCCAGATCCGCGCCGCCGCCGAGGAGCGCGCGCAGCAGCTCGCCAGCCGCGATCCGCTCACCGGCTTCCTCAATCGCCGCAGCCTGGCCGAGGAAGGCGCGGCGATGTTCGTCCGCGCGCAGCGCCGCCGCAAGGCGATGGCGCTGATGATGCTCGACCTCGACCATTTCAAGACGATCAACGACATGCACGGCCACGCCGTGGGCGACGCGCTGCTCCGTGCCGTCGCCGCCGAGATCGCGCACGTCATGCCGCCGATCGCGCTCACCGCGCGGCTGGGCGGCGACGAATTCTCGTGCGGCTATCTGTTCGACCCCGCCGAGCCCGCTACCGTCGAGCGAATCGCCGAGAAGCTGATCAGCCGCATGGCGCAGCCCTTCGAGGTCGAGGGGCTTCGGCTCCATATCAGCGCCTCGCTCGGCATCTCGCGCTCGGACTTCGAATGCGCGAGCATCGACGCACTGATGCGCTCGGCCGACATCGCAATGTATTCGGCCAAGAAATCGGGCCGTAACCGCTATGCCTGGTTCGACCAGTCGATGGAGCGCGAGCTCCAGGTCCGCAACGAGCTTGAGAGCGGGCTGCGCACCGCGATTCCGCGCCAGGAGATCGTCCCCTATTTCGAGCAGCAGGTCGACCTCTCGACCGGCCGCCTCCACGGCTTCGAGGTGCTCGCGCGCTGGGAGCATCCCACGCGCGGGATGATCAGCCCCGAGCTGTTCATCCCGATCGCGGAGGAGACCGGGATGATCGCCGATCTCTCGCTATCGATCATGCGCCAGGCGTTCCTCGCGGCGCGCGACTGGGATCCCTCGCTCAGCATCTCGATCAACATCTCGCCGTGGCAGCTGCGCGACGCGTGGCTGGCGCAGAAGATCATCAAGGTGCTGACCGAGACCGGCTTTCCGGCTAACCGACTCGAGGTAGAGATCACCGAGAGCTCGCTGTTCGACAATCTGGCGCTCGCGCAATCGATCGTCGGCAGCCTCAAGAACCAGGGCGTCCGCCTTGCGCTCGACGATTTCGGCACCGGCTATTCGTCGCTGGCACACCTGCGCGCGCTGCCTTTCGATCGCATCAAGATCGACAAGAGCTTCGTGATGTCGCTCAACACCAATGCTGACTCGGCGGCGATCGTGAACGCGATCATCAGCCTGGGCGAGAGCCTCAACCTGCCGATCACGGCCGAGGGCGTCGAGGACGCCGCGATCGAGGAGCGGCTGCGCGCGCTCGGCTGCGCCAAGACGCAGGGCTGGTATTACGGCAAGCCGCTGTCTTCGACGGGCGTCCGCCGCCTGCTCGCCGAGCGCCGCCTGCTCCAGCAGAGTGCGCCCGGCACGCCGACGCCGGTCGAAGCGCCCGCGGTGGCGGCCCAGGCCGAGCCCGAGCGCGCGATCCCCGCTACCAACCAGCGCCTGGCTGGCTGAGATATTCTTGCTCGGCGGGAGTCGATTCCCGCCCGAGCGCCGCGTTGCGTGAGGGAAACCGCCCGAAGCGCGCGATCACCTCGGCGTGCGCCTGGGCGTAGTCGAGCGTCTCCTTGTCGCCGAGCGCAGTGAATTTCTCGAGGCTCAGCCGCTGCGATTCGGCGTTCTCGGCGTGCTCGAGCGGCAGATAGACGAATTGCCGCCATTCCTTCGGCATTTCCACATCCCAGCCCTCGTCGATCGCCTCCATCGCCAGCACGTGCGCGAGCGGATCGGCGGCGAACGCTTCCGCGGTGCCGCGGTGGATGTTGCGGCTGAACTGGTCGAGCAGGACGATCGCGGCGAGCAGGGTCTCGGGGTCGTCGCGCCACCCCGCCGCGCTGCTGCCGAGCACGAGATCGCGCAAGGGCCCGAAGCGCTCCCTGATCTCCGCGTCGAGCCGTTCGGACTTGGCGAAATGCTGCTCGGGCGTGAGCGCGAACCAGAAGTCGAGCACTTGCCTGGCGCGTGCGTGGACATCCACTTCGCCGGTCCCTAGATCGTCGCCCAATGTCGTCCCCTCAGGTCATCAGTCTCGGTTGCCGTCTGAACCTCGCCGAAAGCGAGACGATCCGCAATTTGCTGGCGGACCGTGACACCATCGTGATCAACAGTTGCGCGGTGACCAACGAGGCCGTCAAGCAGACACGCCAGGCGATCCGCCGCGCGCGCCGCGAGCGGCCCGGGGCCGAGCTGGTCGTCACCGGCTGCGCCGCGCAGATCGACCCGCAGGCCTTCGCGGCGATGCCCGAGGTCGATCGCGTGATCGGCAATGCCGAGAAGCTCAGGGCAGAAGCCTGGGAAGCTTACGACGTTCCCGTGCAGGTGCAGGACATCACGGCGGTACGCGAGACCGCGCCGCATCTGGCGAGCAGCTTTTCGACGCACGCCCGCGCGTTCGTCGAGGTGCAGAACGGCTGCGATCACCGCTGCACCTTCTGCGCAATCCCCCAAGGCCGCGGCAACAGCCGCTCGGTGCCCGCGGGCGCAGCGATCGAACGCATCGCCGAGCTTGCCGAGCGCCATGCCGAAGTCGTGCTGACCGGCGTCGACCTCACCAGCTACGGCCCCGATCTGCCCGGCAGCCCGAGCCTGGGCCAACTGGTCGAGCGCATCCTCACGCATGTTCCCGCGCTCAAGCGCCTCCGCCTCTCCTCGCTCGACGGGATCGAGATCGACGACCGCCTGTTTGAGTTGCTGACGCAGGAGCCGCGGATGATGCCGCACGTGCATCTCTCGCTGCAGGCGGGCGACGACGTGGTGCTCAAGCGGATGAAGCGCCGTCATTCGCGTGCGCAATCGGTCGCATTGGTAGAGCGGTTGCATGCCGCGCGGCCCGAGATCGCGATCGGCGCCGATCTGATCGCGGGCTTCCCGACCGAAAGCGAGGCGATGTTCGCCAATACGCTCGCGCTGATCGACGATTGCGCGATCGTCCACGCGCATATCTTT
>JAEWCK010000231.1 GCA_023390675.1 Pseudomonadota bacterium | reverse complement strand
TGCAGGAGGGGCCCTATGTGTTCTGCTTCTACACCTGCGCCGCGGGCGGGCCGGGGATGGGCGGCGCGACCGTCCACTTGCATCGCGGCGCGCTTTCGATTAAGCGCGCCGCCTCAACCCGCATGGGAAGCATCATAACCCGGTGCCGGAGCGTCGCTCTGGTTCCCGCTTCCCAGAGGCTCAACCGGAAGGAGTTATCCCTATGGCGGCACCTGTCGTCACCATGCAGCAGCTGCTCGAATCGGGCGCGCATTTCGGCCACCAGACGCACCGCTGGAATCCGAAGATGAAGCCCTACATCTTCGGCGAGCGCAACGGCGTCCACATCATCGACCTGTCGCAGACCGTGCCGCTCTTCGCGCGCGCGCTCGACTTCGTGAACTCGACCGTTGCCGCGGGCGGCAAGGTGCTGTTCGTCGGCACCAAGCGCCAGGCCGCCGAGCCGATCGCCGAGGCCGCGCGCCGTTCGGGCCAGCACTTCGTCAACCACCGCTGGCTGGGCGGCATGCTTACCAACTGGAAGACGATCTCGAACTCGATCAAGCGCATGAAGACGCTCGACGAGCAACTTTCGGGCGACACGCACGGCCTCACCAAGAAGGAAGTGCTCCAGCTCACCCGCGAGCGCGACAAGCTCGAGCTCTCGCTTGGCGGCATCCGCGACATGGGCGGCGTTCCCGACATCATGTTCGTGATCGACGCCAACAAGGAAGAGCTGGCGATCAAGGAAGCCAACACGCTGGGCATCCCCGTGGTCGCGATCCTCGATTCGAACGTCTCGCCCGACGGCATCGCGTTCCCGGTTCCCGCCAATGACGACGCCAGCCGCGCGATCCGCCTGTACTGCGAGGCCGTGGCGATCGCCGCGACCCGCGGCGGTCAGGAGCGCCAGGCGAGCTTCGGCATGGACCTGGGCGCGATGGATGCGCCGCCGGTCGAGGAAGCGGTCCGCGCGCCTGAGCCGGCTCCGGCCGCCGAGGCGCCCGCCGCCGACGAGCCCGTGGTCACTGCCGAGGAGTTCGAAGCGCCTGCCGCCGAGGCTCCGGCCGCCGAGCAGGAGCCCGAGGCTCCCGCCGCCGCGACCGAGCCCGAGCAGGCCGAAGAGGGCGAGCGTCAGATCGACGCGTAAGGCCTCGTCACGAACACGTAATCGGGGCGGGGCAGGGCACGACGCACTGCTCCGCCCGTCTTTTAAGCTGAAGGAAGTAACATGGCCGAGATCACTGCAGCAGCCGTGAAGGAGCTCCGCGAAAAGAGCGGCGCCGGCATGATGGACTGCAAGAAGGCGCTGTCCGAGAACAATGGCGACATGGAAGCCGCGGCCGATTGGCTGCGCGCGAAGGGTCTCGCCGCCGCCGCCAAGAAGTCGAGTCGCACTGCGGCCGAGGGCCTGGTCGGCGTCGCCGTCGCGGGCGGCAAGGGCGTCGCCGTCGAAGTCAATTCGCAGACCGACTTCGTCGCCAAGAACGAGATCTTCCAGAACTTTGTCCGCGACGTGACGGCGATCGCGCTCGAGAAGGGCGACGATGTCGAGGCGCTCAAGGCGCAGGCGATGCCGCAGGGCGGCAGCGTGGAAGAGGTGCTGACCAACAACATCTCGACGATCGGCGAGAATCAGGTGCTCCGCCGCGCGAAGAAGGTCGAAGTGACCAACGGCGCGGTGATCCCCTATGTCCACAACGCCGCGGCGCCGGGGCTCGGCAAGATCGGCGTGCTCGTCGCGCTCGAGAGCGATGCGGGCGTCGACGTGCTCGAGCCGCTCGGCAAGCAGATCGCGATGCACATCGCCGCGGCCTTCCCGCTGGCGCTCGACGAGACCGGCCTCGATCAGGACGTGCTCGAGCGCGAGCGCGCGATCGCCAAGGAAAAGGCGGCCGAGAGCGGCAAGCCGGCCGACATCATCGAGAAGATGGTCGAGGGCTCGGTCAAGAAGTTCGCCAAGGAGAATGCGCTGCTCAGCCAGCTCTTCGTGATGGACGGCAAGACCCCCGTCGCCGATGTCGTCGTCAAGGCGGCGAAGGACGCGGGCTCGGCGATCGTCCTCAAGGACTATGTCCGCTTCCAGCTCGGCGAAGGCATCGAGAAGGAAGAGAGCGACTTCGCCGCGGAAGTGGCCGCGACGGCGGGGCTGACCAAGTAATCGGCACCTTTGCGAGAAATTGAGGGCGCGGCATTCCAGGATGCCGCGCCCTTTTTCGTTGACAGCGTGGGTCGGCTGCGGGAGCCGCATCGGATGCCGATCCGCCTCCTCGCGCTGCTGGCCGCCTTCGCGCCGCTTCCTGTCCACACGCAGACCGCATCCGATCCGTGCAGCGCCGTGCCGGCCATGCCTCCCGAGGTGAAGGCGGCAAGCGCGGCCGCCGACGCGGCGCGCGCGGCGGGGCGCGAGGTGGGCGCCTACGTGGAGCTCGACGTCGGGATGCGGCGCGTGGGCGTGCAGGGGGCCGAGGAGGCGGTGCGGCTGGCGCGGCGCATCTCGGAGCTCGAGCCGCTGCGCTACGCGGGGCTCATGTTCTATCCGGGGCACGTGCGCGAGCACGTCGAGCGGCAGGGCGGCTCGCTCGAGCGGCTGTCGGCGGAGCTGGACCGGGTGCTCGACGCGCTGGAGGACGAGGGGCTGCGCCCGCCGGTGGTGAGCGGCGGCTCGACGCCGATGGCGTGGCGCGCGCACGAGGTGGCGTGCGTGACCGAGGTCCGTCCGGGAACGTACGTCTACAACGACCGGACGACGGCGGAGATCGGGGCGTGCGCGTGGGACGACTGCGCGCTGACGGTGCTGGCGAC
>JAEWCK010000087.1 GCA_023390675.1 Pseudomonadota bacterium | reverse complement strand
TCCGTCAGCTGCGCTGACACCTCCCCCTGGCGGGGGAGGAGAGTGTATTAATTCCCCGCATCCAGCGCATAGCCCGCCGAGCGGACGGTGCGGATGATGTCCGGGCGGTTGCCGTGGTTGATTGCCTTGCGCAGCCGGCGGATGTGGACGTCGACGGTGCGGCTCTCGATGTCGCTGTCGTGGCCCCATACCGCATCGAGCAGCCGCTCGCGCGAGAACACCCAGCCCGGATGCTCGAGGAAGTGCTTCAGGAGGCGGAACTCGGTCGGCCCGAGCTGGATCACCTCGCCGCCGCGGCGGACCTTGTGGCCCACCGTGTCCATCTCGATATCGGCATAGGTCAGCGCCTCGCCTGCCAGCGCAGGGCGGACGCGGCGAAGCACCGCGCCGACGCGTGCGACCAGCTCGCGCGGGGAGAAGGGCTTGGTGACGTAATCGTCCGCCCCGGTCTCGAGCCCGCGGACGCGGTCTTCCTCCTCGCCGCGCGCCGTCAGCATGATGATCGGCACATTGGCGGTCTCGGGCATGCGGCGCAGGCGCCGGCACACCTCGATCCCGCTCAGCCCCTCGACCATCCAGTCGAGCAGCACGATGTCGGGCGCCGATTCCTTGGCGAGCAGCAGCGCCTCCTCGCCGTCGGGGGTCTGCTTGACCTCGTAATCCTCGCGCTTGAAATGATAGGCGACGAGCTCGGCGATCGCCGCATCGTCCTCGACCAGAAGCATCTTCACGCGTGCCATCAGTTCGCGGCCTCCCCAGCCTCGCGCGCGGCGAGATAGCGGCCGGTGGCCGCGAAATACACCATCTCCGCCACGTTGGTGGCGTGATCCCCGATCCGCTCGAGATTCTTGGCGACGAAGAGCAGGTGCGCGACCTGGCTCACCGTGCGCGGATTCTCGACCATGAAGGTCACCAGCGTGCGGAAGATCGAATCGTAGAAGTCGTCGAGCTGCGTGTCGCGGCGGCAGACTTCGATCGCAGCCTCGGCGTTGCGCGCCGAGAAGGCGTCGAGCGCCGCGCGCACCATGTCGCCGGCGAGCTGGCCCATCGCGGGCAGGATGGACACCGCCTCGATCCGGTCCTCGCCCTCGGTGTGGATCGAAGGGACGCGCTTGGCGATGTTCTTGGCATAATCGCCGATCCGCTCGAGCACCGCAGCGATCTTCAATGCGGCGATGACTTCGCGCAGATCGTCCGCCATCGGCGCGCGCAACGCGATCACGCGGACGACGAGCTTCTCGAGCTCGGACTCGATCGCGTCGATCGCCTTGTCCTTGTCGCGCACCTGCGCCGCCAGGCTCATGTCGCCGCGCTGGAGCGCCTTCATCGCGTCGTGGATCGCCTGCTCGGCGAGCCCGCCCATCTGCGAGATCAGCGCGCGCAGCTGCCCGATGTCCTGGTCGAACGCCTTGACCGTATGCTCATGGCCGCTCGCCATTACCCATACCTTCCGGTGATGTAGTCTTTCGTACGCTCCTGCCGGGGCGCGGTGAAGATCATGTCGGTCTCGCCATATTCGACCAACTGACCAAGGTGGAAGAAGGCGGTGCGCTGGCTCACGCGCGCGGCCTGCTGCATATTGTGCGTGACGATCACGATCGCGTAGCGGCCGCGCAGCTCGTGGATCAGCTCCTCGATCCGGGCCGTGGCGATCGGATCGAGCGCCGAGCAGGGCTCGTCCATCAGGATCACTTCGGGATCGACGGCGATCGCGCGCGCGATGCACAGCCGCTGCTGCTGGCCCCCCGAGAGCGCGGTGCCGCTGTCCGAAAGCCGGTCCTTGACTTCATCCCACAGCCCCGCGCGGCGGAGCGACTGCTCGACGATCCCGTCGAGCGCGCTCCTCGATGCGGCGAGCCCGTGGATGCGCGGGCCATAGGCCACATTCTCGAAGATCGACTTGGGGAACGGGTTCGGCTTCTGGAACACCATGCCGACGCGCGCGCGCAGCTGCACCACGTCCATCGTCGAGGCATAGATGTCCTCGCCATCGAGCGTGATGTCGCCGCTCACCCTGGCGCTGGGGATGGTATCGTTCATCCGGTTCAGGGTGCGCAGGAAGGTCGACTTGCCGCAGCCCGAAGGGCCGATGAACGCGGTCACGTGATCCATGTCGATGTCGATCGAGACGTCGCGGATCGCGGGAACGCCGGCATAGGCTACGTTCACGTTGCGCGCGGTCATCTTGTGGGCGGAGTCGGGCATCACCAGCGGGTCTCGAACCTGTTGCGTAGATAGATGGCGAGCCCGTTCATGGCGAGCAGGAACACCAGTAGCACGATGATCGCCGCGCTGGTCTTCTCGACGAAGCCGAGGCTGACCTCGTCGGACCAGAGGAAGATCTGGACCGGCAGCACTGTGGCGGGATCGGCGAGGCCCTGGGGCGGGTTCACGATGAAGGCGCGCATGCCGATCAGCAGCAGCGGCGCGGTCTCGCCCAGCGCGCGCGCCATGCCGATGATCGTGCCCGTGAGGATGCCCGGCATCGCCAGCGGCAGGACGTGGTGGAACACCATTTGGATGCGGCTCGCGCCGATGCCCAACGCCGCGTCGCGGATCGAGGGCGGCACGCTCTTGATCGCGTTGCGGCTGGCGATGACGATCACCGGCATGATCATGAGCGCGAGCGTCAGCCCGCCGACGAGAGCCGCCGAGCGCGGCAGCAGCGGGCCGACGCTGTGCCCGAAAACCTGCCAGGTGCCGAGGAACACCGCGAGTCCGAGCAGGCCGAAGATGATCGACGGCACCGCCGCGAGATTGTTGATCGACACTTCGATCAGGTCGGTCCATCGGTTCCGGGGCGCATATTCCTCGAGATAGATCGCCGCGAGCACGCCGACGGGGAAGGCGATGACGAACGTGACGAGCATCGTCAGCAGCGATCCCTTGAGCGCGCCCCAGATGCCGACTGCGACCGGATCGGTGGAATCGCTCTCGGTGAAGAAGTGCGCATTGAAGCGCGTGCGGAGCGCTCCGATGCGTTGCAGCTTTTCGGCGTCGACCACGTGCGGACCCTCGCCGCGCAGCCCGCGGTCGATATCGGCCGAAGCCGGAAGCCACAGGCTCTCGCGACGCGAAAGGATCGACGGATCGGCCTTGATCCGGTCGCGCACCGCGAGCCACGCATGCTCGGAAGTGGGATTGAACCCGCAACGGCACCTTCCGTCATAGGCGGCGTCGATCGCCAGCGCGACCTTGTCCTCGAGCCCTGCGCTCGAAAGCGCGAGGTCCGCGCCCGGCGAAGCGAGCTGCCCGGGCCGCACGCCGAGCTGCATCGCGGGAAAGTCGAGCGACACGGCGATCTCGGTACGCAGGAAGCCGCGCCAGCCGTTCGCGACCATCGTGACGAGCAGGAAGGCGAGGAACGCGGCCGAAAGGACCACCGCCAGCATGCCGAACAGCCGGAAACGGCGCTCGGCGGCATAGCGCCTGCGCAGCCGCTTCTGCATCGCTGCGGCCTTCCAGTCGGTCGGCGCGGGGGCGGCGGCGCTATTCATATGCCTCGCGATATTTCTTCACGACGCGCAGCGCGACGATGTTGAGCAGCAGCGTGACGACGAACAACGTGAGTCCCAGCGCGAAGGCGGCGAGCGTTTTGGGGCTGTCGAACTCGGCCTCCCCGGTGAGCAGGTCGACGATCTGCTTGGTGACGGTGGTCGCGCTTTCGAACGGATTGAGCGTCACATTGGCCGCGCCGCTCGCCGCCATCACCACGATCATCGTCTCGCCGATCGCGCGGCTGATCGCGAGCAGCACGCCCGCGACCACGCCCGGTAGCGCGGCGGGGATCAGCACCTTCGAGATCGTCTCGCTCTGCGTGGCGCCCATCGCGAGACTGCCGTCGCGCATCGCAGCGGGAACGGCGGCGATCGCGTCATCCGCCATCGACGAGACGAACGGGATGATCATCACGCCCATCACCAGACCCGCCGCGAGGGCGCTTTCGGAGCTTGCGAAAGGCATGCCGAGCATCACCGCGAGATCGCGCACAGCGGGCCCGACGACGAGCGCGGCGAAATAGCCGTAGACCACGGTAGGCACGCCTGCGAGCATCTCCAGCGCAGGCTTCATCCATGCGCGGACGCGCGGCGCGGCATATTGCGTGAGATAGATCGCGCTCATCAGCCCGAACGGGATCGCGACGAGCATCGCGATCACCGCGCCGATGAAGAAGGTGCCCCAGAACAGCGGCACCGCCCCCAGCGACTTGCCCGGATGGCCCGGGTCGATCACCTGCGGGCTCCAGTGCGTGCCGAACAGAAAATCGGTGAGCGGCACCGAATCGAAGAAGCGCAGCGATTCCCAGAGCAGCGACAGGAAGATGCCGAGCGTCGTAAGGATCGCGATCAGCGACGCGACGAGCAGCAGCAGCATCGTCCCGCGCTCGACCTGGGTGCGCGCGCGCAGGTTCGCGCGGACGCGCGTCCAGGCAAAGGCGCCGCACGCGAAGGCGAGCAGGATCGCGATACCGGCGCCCGTCCAGCCGTATCGGGCTTCGGCTTCGCGCATCGGCGCGGCGAGGGCCTGCGCGACCGGATCGAAGGCCGGGCTGGCGTGATCGTGCGCGACGCGGCGCGCTTCGGCCAACAG
>JAEWCK010000156.1 GCA_023390675.1 Pseudomonadota bacterium | reverse complement strand
GCCCCTCCCTTCCAGGGAGGGGAGTAAGAAGAAGGACTAGCGCCCGGTGAAGTTGCTTGCCGCGGGCGACACCGTCACCGTCGTTCCGCCGCGGATTTCCTGGACCTCCAGCGCGCGCTGGGCGACGCCGTCGCGGCCGAAGCGGAACGCGCCGTCGAGGCCGGCAAAGCCTTCGCGCTCGGTGAGGCGGGCTTCGGGGAAGTCGTCGCCCGGGCGCCAGTCGCGCGCGATGCGGACGGTGAGCAGCACGGCGTCATAGCCGAGCGTCGACAGGCGGAACGGCGCGGCGCCGAAGCGTGCGCGGTATTTGGTGGCGTATTGGCGATAATAATTGTCGGGCACGCTCGCGAACCATGCGCCGTTGAGCGCGGTCTTGGCGCCGATCGCCGAATCGGTGTTCCACAATTCGGTGCCGAGCACCTGCGCGGTCTTGCCCGGCGCCGAGCGGCGGACGATCGGCATCGCCGTAACCGCGCTGGCGCCGCTGCCCGCGATCAGCAGCGCCTGATAGGGGCTGCGGCCGAGCCTGGTGATCGCGCTGGTCATCGATCCGGGGCGCGCGTCGTAGGTTTCGAGCGCGAGCACCTTGCCGCCGCCATCCTCGACCGCGCGGAGGAACGCCGTCGAGGCGCGCTCACCGTAAAGGCCGTTGGGCATCAGCCCGGCGAACTGGGTGATGCCGTGCCCGCGGGCATAATCGACCACGCGCTCGATCGACTGCGACGGGGCATAGCCGAGCAGATAGGTGCCGTTCCCCGCGACATTGGTGTCGTTCGAGAAAGAGAGGACGGGGACGCGCGCGCGGTGGGCGATGGGCGCGACTTCGCGCGCTTCCTCGGCGAGCAGGGGCCCGAGGATCAGGCGGTTGCCGTCGGCGATCGCCTGCGTCGCGGCGGCTGCGGCGCCGCCGGGAGCCGCCGTATCGTAGGTCGTGATGCGGATCGCATCGCTCTTCGTGTCGAGGATCGCGAGCTGGGTGGCGTTGGCGAGCGACTTGCCGACCCCGGCGTTTTGGCCGGTGAGCGGGACGAGCAAAGCGACGCGGTGACGCTCGACATCCTGCGGCAGGCCGGGCGCGATCGGGCGGACGACGGGCTTCTCGCGCGGGACCTCGACGGGCGGCGCGGGGCGCGTCTCGGGGATGACGCGCGGTCCGCTGGCGCAGGCGGCGAGCATCGCGGCGAGCCCCAAAGCGGCCCAGCGGAGGATGCCCCGTTGCGGTTTCCCGTGTCCGTCTGCCATGACTCTCCCCGATGGAACTCGTTCTTGCGCCCGGCCTCTATATCGTCGCGACGCCGATCGGCAATCTCGGCGACCTCTCGCCCCGTGCGGCTGAAATACTCCTTAACGCCGATGTGGTTGCAGTCGAGGACAGTCGCGTGACGGCGGGGCTGTTCCGGCACCTGGGCGGCAAGGGGCGGATGATTCCCTATCACGACCATAACGCCGATGCGGTGCGCCCCGGATTGGTCGCGCGGATGGCGAGCGAGGCGGTGGCGCTCGTCTCCGACGCGGGGACGCCGCTGATCTCCGATCCGGGCTACAAGCTGGTGCGCGACGCGCGCGCCGCGGGGCACGCCGTGACGACGATCCCCGGGCCGTGCGCCGCGATCGCCGCGCTGACCCTCGCGGGGCTGCCGACCGACCGTTTCCTGTTTCTGGGCTTCCTGCCATCGAAGCAGCATGCCCGCGCCGAGGCGATCGCCGAAGTGGCAAGCGTGCGCGCGACTCTGGTGCTCTACGAATCGGGGCCGCGGCTGGCGGCGTGTCTTTCGGCGCTGGCCGAGGGGCTCGGCGACCGCGAGGCGGCGGTGGCGCGCGAGATCAGCAAGAAGTTCGAGGAATGCGTGACCGGCAGCCTCAGCCAGCTCGCCACCCGTTATGCCGATGCGCCGCCCAAGGGCGAGATCGTGGTGGTGGTCGCCCCGCCGGGCGAAGCCGCGCCCGCGAGCGCCGAAGACGCCGACGCCGCCCTCGCCGAGGCGCTGACGCGGCTGCCGCCAGCCAAGGCGGCGGGCGAAGTGGCGAAGAAACTGGGGCTCGACCGCAAGGCGCTCTATGCGCGGGCGATGGCGCTCAAGGGTTAGGCGAATTCCTGCTCGAGCGCGCGCACATCGTCGTTGGCGGTCAGCTCGGCGAGGCGCCTGAGATAGGATTCCGCAAGCACCCGGCGGCGGAGCGCGGCCGATTCGGTCACCGCGCGCTTGGCCGCTGCGAGCTCCTGCGCGGCGCGGCGCCGATAATATCTCTCGTTCGATTCCATCGGATGCTAACCCCCCGGGGAGCATATTGCGACCGATTCTGTCCCGATTCGGTCCACCGATGCTAATACAAGTTATCCACAGGTGCGAGTCGGGGGAGATGCGAAAGCCAACGGATCGCCGCGCTGCGGAAACGCGTGGCCGCGACGGAGAGCGCCGGGCGGCCTGGTGGCTGTGGCTCAAGGGCTGGAAAGTGCTTGCGCGGCGCGTGCGCACGCCCGCCGGCGAAGTCGATCTCGTGGTGCGCCGCGGCAATCTGGTGGCGTTCGTCGAAGTGAAGACGCGCGCGACCAATCGCGAGCTCGACTTCGCGATCGACGAGCGCCGCCTCGCGCGCGTGGCCGCCGCGGCCGAATATCTGATGCCGCGCTTCGCCGGCCCCGGCGACGACATCCGCGTCGACGTCGTCCTCATTGCCCCCGGCAGCCTGCCTCGCCATATCGAGAACGCCTGGATAGGGTGACTTAGTCGAATAAGTCACTATAGAGTTCCCAACAGGAGGCCGAATGTCGCTCACCGTCGCCGTGCAGATGGACCCGTTGGACGCGATCAACATCGCCGGCGATTCGACCTTCGCGCTGATGCTGTCGGGCCAGGCGCGCGGGCACCGGCTGTTCCATTATGCCGCCGAGGACCTGAATTATCAGGGCGGCCGCGTGTGGGCGAAGGCGCACCCGGTGACGGTGCAGCGCGTCGAGGGCAATCACTTCCGCTTCGAGGATCCGGTGAAGCTCGATCTGGGCGACGATGCCGACGTGGTGCTGATGCGGCAGGACCCGCCCTTCGAC
>JAEWCK010000127.1 GCA_023390675.1 Pseudomonadota bacterium | reverse complement strand
TATGTGTATAAGAGACTGGGGTGACGTTCAGTAGCTCAGCCCAAACGCGCCAGCGCCGCCGAGAGGCGTTCGGCCTCGGCGGCCTTTTAGGCATGATCGGCGCGGGCCTTATCCACCGCTTCGGGTTTGGCCTTCTCGACAAAGCTTGTGTTGTTGAGGCGGCCGGCGAGCCCGTCGCGTTCCTTCTCGGCCGCGGCGATCGCCTTGGTGAGGCGCGCGCGCTCGGCTTCGAGGTCGACCACATCGCCGAGTGGCAGCACGAACGTCGCCTCGTCGACGATGATCTGGAGCGCGCCGCCGGCGGGAACTTCGCCCTTGGCCTGATCGACGCGAGCAAGACGCGCCAACGCCGCTTCCTGTCGGTCGAGGCGCGCCGCCGTCTCAGGCGAGGCGTCGCGGACATGGACCGGCAGGCGCGCGCCCGGCGGCACGTTGAGCTCGGTCCGCGCGGCGCGGATCTCGCTCACCAGCCGGATCAGCCAGTCGATCTCCTCAGCCGCCGCCGGATCGAGCGCGCGGGCGTCGGCCATCGGCCACTGCGCCACGATCAGCGCGTGGGTGCGTTCGCCCATCTTCGACCAGAGCTCTTCGGTGATGAAGGGCATGAACGGGTGGAGCATGACGAGGATCTGGTCGAGCGCCCAGCCCGCCACTGCGCGGGTCTCGTCGGCGCCTTCCGCGCCTTCGCCCTGCAGCACCGGCTTGATCAGTTCGAGATACCAGTCGCAGAAGCGGCTCCAGACGAACTGGTAGATCGTGTTCGCGGCCTCGTCGAAACGCAGGTCGGCGAGCGCGAGGTCGAGCGCCTGGACGGTCGCGACGGTCTCGGCGATGATCCAGCGGTTGACCGCCAGCGTCGCGGCGGGCGGCTCGAGCGTGCTGCTCGCCCCGATGCCGTTCGACTGGCAGAAGCGCGCGGCGTTCCAGAGCTTGGTCGCGAAGTTGCGATAGCCCTCGATCCGCTTCTCATCCATCTTGATGTCGCGGCCTTGGCTCTCCATCGCGGCCATGAAGAAGCGCAGCGCATCGGCGCCGTAGCGGTCGATCAGCCCCAAGGGATTGACGACATTGCCCTTGGACTTGGACATCTTCTGGCCGTCCGCCGCGCGGACGAGTCCGTGGAGATACAGCGTCTTGAAGGGCACTTCTTTCATGAAGTGCAAACCCTGCATCATCATCCGCGCATCCCAGAAGAACAGGATGTCGAAGCCCGAGATGAGCACGTCGTTGGGATAGCGGCCAAGCGCCTTCACGTCCGCATCGGGCCAGCCCATCGTCGCGAAGGGCCAGAGCGCCGAGGAGAACCAGGTATCGAGGACGTCGTTGTCCTGGCTGAGCTTTACGCCCTCGCCTGCCTCGGCCTGGGCTTCGGCTTCGCTCTCGGCGACGAAGATGCGGCCGTCCTCCGCGAACCACGCCGGAATCCGGTGCCCCCACCAAAGCTGGCGCGAGACGCACCAGGGCTGGATGTTCTCCATCCAGTTGAACCAGGTCTTTTCCCAGCTCTTCGGCACGATCTTCGTCGCGCCCGAGCGAACCGCCTCGATCGCCGGCTTGGCGAGCGTCGCCGCGTCGACATACCATTGATCGGTCAGCCACGGCTCGATCACCACGTTCGAACGGTCGCCAAAGGGCGTAGGGATCGTGCGCGGCTCGGCGTCGTGCTCCACGCCGTCCTTGTCGACATGGGGGATGAGGAAGCCCTCGGCCTTGAGCCGCTCGACCACTGCCTTGCGCGCGGCGAAGCGTTCCATGCCGATCAGCTCGGCGGGGATCAGCCGGTCGGCGGTCTGGGTGATGTTCGCCCTGGCGTCGAGCATGTTGAGCATCTCGGCGGGCTTGAACCCGGCGCGCTTGCCCACTTCGAAATCGTTGAAATCATGCCCCGGCGTGATCTTGACCGCGCCCGAGCCCAGTTCGGGATCGGCATGCTCGTCGGTGACGATCGGGATCAGCCGGCCGGTGATCGGCAGGCGCACCTTCTTGCCGACCAGCGCCGTGTAGCGTTCGTCCGACGGATGCACCGCGACCGCCATGTCGGCGAGCATCGTCTCGGGGCGCGTGGTCGCAACTTCGATATGGCCGCTGCCGTCCTCAAGCGGGTATTTGAGGCGCCAGAAGCTGCCGTGCACGTCGACCGTCTCGACCTCGAGGTCGCTGATCGCGGTGCCGAGGCCGGGGTCCCAGTTGACGAGGCGCTTGTCGCGATACAGCAGGCCCTGGCGGTAGAGATCGACGAAGACCTTGAGGACCGCCTTCGAGAAGCCCTCGTCCATCGTGAAGCGCTCGTTCGCCCAGTCCATCGAGCAGCCGAGACGGCGGAGCTGGCGGGTGATCTCGCCGCCGCTCTCTTCCTTCCATTCCCACACCTTGGCGACGAACTCGTCGCGGGTGAAATCGGTGCGCTTCTGCTGCTTCTCGTTGAGCTGGCGCTCGACGACCATCTGCGTCGCGATGCCGGCGTGATCGGTGCCGACCACCCAGCGCGCGTCCTTGCCCTTCAGCCGCGCGTGGCGGACGAGGATGTCCTGCAGCGTGTTGTCGAGCGCGTGGCCGATATGGAGGCTGCCGGTGACGTTGGGCGGCGGATTGACCAGCGTCCACGGGTCCGCGCCCGGCCGCTCGGGGGCGAACAGGCCGTTATTTTCCCAATGCGCATACCAGCGGGATTCGATCTCGGCGGGGTCGAAGGTCTTGGGGAGCTCGGTGGTCATGACAGGCTGGCCTTAGCGGGGTGTGCGTGCAGTGCACAACCCGCCCCTATCACCTCCCGTCCCGCTTTCGCGGGAGGAGTTGGGGGAGGGCCTGTGTCCCTCGAGGAAGAAGAAGTGCCCTCCCCTAGCCCCTCCCGCGAAAGCGGGAGGGGAATATGAGTAGGCGGCTATTTGGCCTCCTTCCCGGTCCACTGCCCCAGCCAGCCCAGCACCTCGCCATACCATTGGATCGAGTTCTTCGGCTTGAGCACCCAGTGATTCTCATCCGGGAAGGTCAGCAGCTTCGACGGGATCTCGCGCCGCTGGAGCGCCGTGAACGCCGCAAGACCCTGCGTGACCGGGATGCGGAAGTCCTTCTCGCTGTGGATCACCAGCATCGGCGTCTTCCATGCGGTGACGTGGTTGACCGGGTTCCATTTCTCGAAGGCCGCGGGGTCCTCGTAATAGGCCTTGCCGCCATGCTCCCATTCGTCGAACCACAATTCCTCGGTTTCGTACGCCATGGCGCGCGCGTCGAAGACGCCGTCATGCTGGACGATGCACTTGAAGCGATCGGGCCAGTTCCCCTCGATCCAGTTCATCATATAGCCGCCGTACGAGGCGCCGAGCGCGCAGGCGTTGTCGCCGTCGATCCACGGGAATTTCTGCGTCGCGGCGGCGAGGCCCTTTTGCAGGTCCTCGAGCGGCCAGCCGCCCCAGTTGTTGCGGATCGCGTCGGTGAAGGCCTGGCCGTAGCCGGTGCTCCCGTGGAAATCGACCGACACCACCGCATAGCCGGCCCCCGCGAACACCGCGGGGTTCCAGCGATACGACCAGCTGTCGTTGCTCGATCCCTGCGGCCCCCCATGAACGATGAAAGCAAGCGGAGCCTTGGCCCCGTCCTTGAGCGAGGCGGGCTTGACGGCATAGCCCCAGACCTGGTCGCCATTGGCGCCGGTGAAGCTGAAGCGATTGATCTCGGGCATTTGCACGCCCGCCAGCTTCTCGGCATTGACCTCGGTCAGCCGGCGCCAGTCGCTGGCCTTGCCGGACTTGCCAAGCCAGTAGAAGTCGTCGGGCGCGGTGAGGCTGTTCATCGCGTAGACGAGGCCGCCCTGGGCCGGCACCACCGCCGAAGTCGCGCCGAGCTCGGTCAGCCGGACGCGCGTTCCTTTCTTCACGTCGATCGCGACGATCGGCACGTCCTGCGTGTCGTCGCCGGTAACGTAGATCGTCTTGCTGTCGAGCGACCAGGCGATCGAGCCGACCGAACGGTCCCAATCCTCGGTCAGTGCGCGCGTCTCGCCCGTGGCGAGGTTGCGCAGCTGGAGCACCTGGCGGTCGGCTTCGTAGGTCGGCCGCTTCATCGCGAAATAAGCCAGCCACTTGCCGTCGGGCGAGACGGTGGGGAGATTGTCCATCCCGTCATTGGCGTCGGTCAGGTTGACCGGCGCTGACGATCCGTCGGCAGGCGCGGCGAAGATGTCGAGATTGGTCGATTTGGCCTCCATCCGGCCGGCCTCGCGCAACGCGAAATAGACGGTCTTGCTGTCCGCCGACCAGCTCACTTCCTCGCCGCCGCCGAAGGGCTTCGAGGGACTGTCGCCAATCAGCCCGCCCTCGATCGCCACGCCGTTACCGGTCGCGCCATCGGGGCCGAAGGGAAGCACGAAGAGCTGCGAGCGATCGCCGTCCGCCCAGGTATCCCAGTGACGCACGAAGAGCTGGGTATAGGTGCGCCCCGAGCCTGCGTTAGGGTCCTTCTTCTCCATCGCGGGCTCGAGGCTGGGCGCGCCGGGCTTGCGATCGGCCCAGACCAGCAGCTTCGTCCCATCGGGCGAGACCTTGAAGCCGCTGAACCCGCCGGGGATGTGGGTAAGCTGGACGGGCGCGCCGCCGGTGACGCTCACGCCCCACACCGCATCCTCGCCGCCCTTGTCGGACTGGAACCAGACGGTCTTGCCGTCCCTGGAGAATTGCGGGCCGGTCTCGTTGACGTCGGCCTCGGCGACCAGCTTCTCGGGCCTGGCGCCCTTCACCGTCAGGTCGAGCCGCCAGAGGTCGTAGCGGCCCTTGTTGGCGGCGAGATCGGTCTCGCGCTGCTGCCAGACGAGCCAGTGTCCGTCGGCCGACACGGCAGGTGCGCCGACGCGCGAGAGGGTGGCGACGTCCTGGATGGTGAGGTCACGCGCCAGGGCAGGCGCGGCGGCGGAAGCGAGCGCGATGCCCGCGAGCAGGATGTGCTTCATGGGCCGTAGGATAGAGCAGATGGTCGAGTTTGATACAATCCTCCCCCGGAGGGGGAGGTGGCATGCGCAGCATGACGGAGGGGTAGTTTCGGCAAGCGATATCGCTGGTGCAGAGCTACCCCTCCACCAGCCTGCGGCTGGTCCCCCTCCCCCTCCGGGGGAGGATTTTTCGGGTTATTCCCGCCCGGTGATGCGCGAAATCTCGCGGGCAACCATCTCTTCGACTATGCGCGGCAGATTGGCGTCGAGCCATTCGCTGAGCATCGGCTTCAGGAGCGCGCGGACGAGCCCTTCGAGCGTGTCCGATCCCGCGACCTCGGGCTTGACCACCATGCGCGACAGCGCCTCGAGCGGCCCGCGGGTCGCCTCTACGGCGCGTTCGGAAAGGATCGGCTCGGCGCGGACCGACTCGGGCGGCGTCGGCGATCCCATCGGCATCGGCGCAGGCGTTCCCGCTTTTTCCTCGTCGGCGTCGACCGGCTCGCTCAGCTCGAGCACTTCGTCCACCGCGAGCGGTTTGGCCGCAGCCGTCGTCGGACGCGACGCGCGGCGCGGGCGCGTGC
>JAEWCK010000119.1 GCA_023390675.1 Pseudomonadota bacterium | reverse complement strand
GGGCAGCTCCGCATCGGCAGGGCGCGGATTCACCGGCTGCGAATCGATGCGCTCGAGATCGGCGGGCTCGTCCTGCCCGATTCCCGCGACTCCTCCGAAGCCTGACGGTCGCCGTCATGCTGGCGATGCGCGCCTCCGTCACCGCTGCCTTTCTCGCCGCCTGCGCAGGCATCGCGCTCTATTCGGTGATGGATGCCGTGATGAAGGGCCTCGCGCTCGCCATCGGCGCCTATGCCGCCTTGTTCTGGCGAATGGTCGCCGGCGCGGCGCTCATGACGCCGTTGTTCGCGCTCTCGAAGCCCCGCATGCCGCCGCGCCGGATACTGTGGATTCACTTCGTCCGCAGCGCGATCATCGCAGTGATGGCGATCGCCTTCTTCTGGGGGATCGCCCGCGTGCCCCTCGCAGAAGCAGTGGCGCTCACTTTCATCGCGCCGCTGATCGCGCTCGCGCTAGCCGCCATCTTCCTCCACGAGAAGATCGGCGCGCGCTCGGTGCTCGGCTCGCTGCTCGGGCTCGCGGGGGTCGGCGTGATCCTCTCGGGCCAGGTCGGCGGGACGCACAACCGCGAGACCTTGCTCGGCATGGCGGCGGTACTAATCTCGGCGACCTTCTATGCAGTCAACCTCGTCATCGCGCGGCATCAGGCGCAGCACGCCAAGCCGGTCGAGATCGCCTTCTTCCAGAACTGGATCATCCTCGGCTTCTTCTGCCTCCCCGCGCCCTGGCTGCTGACTGCGCCCGAGCCGGGGCAATGGCCCCAGATCGTCGCCGCCGCGGCGCTCGCGCTCGTCTCGCTGATGCTGCTTTCCTGGGCCTATGCCCGCGCCGAGGCGCAGATACTGCTCACGGTCGAATACACTGCCTTCATATGGGCGGCGATCATGGGCTGGATCTTCTTCCGCGAGCCGCTGACGGTCCTTACCATAGCCGGCACGCTGCTGATCGTCGCGGGCTGCCTGCTCGCCGCGCGCCGCGGCCCGCCCCTCGAACCGGAGCCCGCGCTCGCATGATCCAGATTCGCCCCGCTACGTCTGCGGACATCCCGCTGATCCTCGCGCTGGTGCGCGAGCTCGCTGAATATGAGCGCGAGCCCGATGCCGTGACCGCGACCGAGCCGATGCTCGCCGATGCGTTGTTCGGCGCGAAGCCGCATGCCGAGGCGGTGATCGTCGAGGTTGAAGGCCTGTCGGTCGGATTCGCGCTGTTCTTCCACAATTTCTCGACCTGGACCGGCCGGCCGAGCCTGTATCTCGAGGACCTCTTTGTCCGGCCAGGCGCGCGAGGGAAGGGTGCGGGCAAGGCGCTGCTCCGCCACCTCGCCGGGCTCGCGCTCGATCGCGGCTGCGGACGCTTCGAATGGTCGGTGCTCGACTGGAACACGCCCGCGATCGATTTCTACCGCGCGATGGGCGCCGAGGCTATGGACGAATGGACCATCCAGCGTGTCTCGGGCGACGCGCTCGTGCGGCTGGCGGGGCGCAGCTGATGGCTTGGCTCCTGCTCATCCTCGGCGGCTGCTTCGAGGTCGGCTTCACTACGTGTCTGCGCTTCGTCGACGGCTTCCGGAACATTCCCTGGACAATGGGTTTCCTCGCCTCGGTGACGCTGTCGATGGGGCTGCTCGAAGCCGCCGCGCGCTCGATCCCGATGGGCACGGCCTATGCGGTATGGGGCGGGATCGGCGCGCTCGGCACGGTGATCGTCGGGATGATCTGGTTCGGCGAACCCTTCACGCTGGTGCGCTCTCTGCTGATCCTCGGCGTCGTCGCCTGCATCGCGGGCCTGAAGCTGTCGGCGGGGCACTGATGGCGTTCGATTCCGGCCTCGTCGAATGGGCGAAGGAAGCGCTCGAGCCGATGGGCACCATCACGATGCGCCAGATGATGGGCGCCGCGACGCTCTATTGCGACGGCCAGATCTTCGCCGTGGTCGACGAGAGCGACATCTGGTTCAAGTCCGATGCGACAAGCAATCCGGTCTGGGACGAAGCGGGCTGCGACCATTTCACCTTCACCGGTAGCGACGGCCGCACCGAGCGGATGAACTATCGCCGCGGCCCCGCCGACGTGCACGACGATCCGGATGCGATGCGCGAATGGGCCGCGCTCGGCCTCGCCGCGGGCCTGCGCGCGCCGCGGAAGAAGCCCAAGGCGAAAAAGGCCTAGCCGCCGCCCAGCACGTTGATGCTGAAGGCGATAATGCCAAGGTTGAAGACGAACGCCGCCATGCAATGCGCGGTCACCACGCGGCGAAGCCGCCCCGTCGTCACCGTCACGTCGCTGGTCTGGAAGGTCATGCCCAGGCAGAAGGCGAAATAGATGAAGTCCCAGTAATCGGGTTCGGGGGTCTCGGGGAATTGCAGCCCGCCAGAATCGCCGCCACCGCGCGTCTCGGTGTAAAAGAGGTGTGCATAGTGCAGCGTGTAGATCAGGTTGCTGAAGGTCCAGCTGATCACCAGCGTCCCGATGATCAACGGCAGCGCCCAGGGATGCGCCACGGCGTTGCTCATCAGCTCGCTCGCGATCGAAGCGAGAATGGCGAGCGAGACCGCCCCGGTGACAACGAGCAGCACGAGCCGGTTGCCGTCGTTGCGGCAGGCCGAGATGCGCATCCGCTCGGCCTCGTGTCCAAGCAGTGACAGGCATGAGACGAAGAAGACGAGCGCGCCTGCGTCGAACCCCACCATCACGCCGAAGCGCGTCCCGAGCAGAGGCACCGCGAACCAGGTCGCCGCCGCGGTCACCGCCAGGAACAGCAGGAAGCGCGGCGGTGCGACGATGTTGCCGATGCTGCGATGCCGTTTGCGCCCCATCGCGCGAGCCTAGTCGCTTGTCGTCCGCATCACCAGCGCTGGCCGCACCGCGCCTGCCAGCGCGACGAGCAGCAACGCGGTCCAGGCGATGCTATGCCCGCGCATCATCGCGGGCGCGTGCGGATCGAAGAACAGGTAGCGCAGCGACACGAGCCCGCCCGCGAGCAGCGTTCCACTCGCGATCTTGGCGAGCAGCGGTCCGCGCCACAGCATCAGTGCGAGCAGCGTCTCGCCGAATCCGAGCAGCGCGAACTTGGGCCGCACCGTCCAGAACAACCCGTCGAACAGGTGGGGGTTGCCCGGCATGTTGGCCATGATCTTGAACATCACCAGCCCCTCGATTTCGTCGAGCGCACCGGCGAAGAGGAACAGGTTGAAGCCGACAAGTGCGAGGCCGAGGCTCGACTTGCGTAGCGCGACCACGGCCGAGAGCAGGAAGATCGTATAGGCGGGGATGAAGCCCAGCATATCGAGCCACAGCGCCGATCGCTGCGCCGCTATCAGCCTGCTCGTGCAGGGTTCGCCGCCGAACAACGCGGAAAGCTCGGCGGTGGTGCGCGAAAGCTCGAAGCCGATGATCGCGCTCGCGCCACTTGAGGGGCCGCACGGCACAAGATCCGGAATTCGCCCGAACGCCATCGACGCCACGAGCGTCGCCAGCCCGGCAAGCGCACAGACTCGCCAGGCCGGCGCGCTGCTCAGGCGGCCTCCCTGGCCTTTTCGGCGGCCGCGATCGCTTCGAGCACGATCCGGCGCGCTTCCTCCGCGTCGCCCCACTGGCCGATCCGCACCCACTTCTCGGACTCGAGGTCCTTGTAGTGCTTGAAGAAGTGCTCGATCTGCTGGAGCACGATCGAGGGCAAATCCTGCCGCTCGCCGACGTCCGAATAATAAGGGAAGGTGGTGTCGACCGGCACGCAGACGAGCTTCTCGTCGCCGCCGGCCTCGTCCTCGAGCTTGAGAACGCCGATCGGCCGCGCGCGCACCACGCAGCCCGGCACGAAGGGCGAGCGCGCGATGACGAGCGCATCGAGCGGATCGCCGTCGGGCGAAAGCGTGTGCGGCACGAAGCCGTAATTCGCCGGATAGCGCATCGGCGTGTGGAGGATGCGATCCACGAACAGCGCGCCCGAAGCCTTGTCGAACTCGTACTTCACCGGCTCGCCGCCCGTCGGGACTTCGATGATCACATTGAGGCTGTTCGGCGGATCGTCACCCACCGGAATCAAGTCGATACGCATGTCTTACCCTGTGTGTGAGCTGATGCGCTCCGCCTCATTTAGGCTGGAGCAGCTTGTCGAGACCGGCCTCTCCTTCGCCGATCTTTTCGAGGTGCGGATAGCGCAGCCCGCCATGATAGTCGATGGCGACTTCGCGGTAGCGGTCGCCGCTCTTCAGGAGCAGCCGGATCGGCTCCTTCGATCCCTTCGCATCCTTGACCGCGTCCTTCAGCCGGTCGCTCGAATAGGCCATGCCGTTTACCGCGACGATCTCGTCGCCCAGGTCCATCCCGGCATTGAACGCGGGGCTGTCCCACGCCACCGACGAGATGCCTCTCGGTCCGAGCACCAGCCCGAGCGAATAAGCGAGATCGGTGAACGGGCCGCGCCCCGTCTTGTTGGGCGTATCGTTGTAGATCAGCTTGTAGCCGTTGCGCTCGAATCCGCTCAGTGGCGCGCGCGTCGAGACCTTGTTGACGCGCTCGTCGAGCAGCTTGCGCCAGTCATAGCCCGGCTGGATGCCCTCGAGCGTGCGCACCACATCGTCGAACGTGTAGGTGACTTCGCCATAATCGCCGTCGCGGCCCTTGAAGAAGGCCTGGGCGAAGTCGTCGATCGACCTGGTTCCCTTCGATTGCTCGCGCAGGATCGAATCGACTTCCATCCAGATGAGCAGGCCTTCGTTGTAATAGTCCTCCGAGCGCTGCCAGCTCACCCAGCCCTTGGGCGCGCGCGGCGTGATCACCGGATCGTTGGTGGTGTCGCCCATCGGGCGCCACTCGCGCGCGGGACGGTTGTCGAGGCTCGCCATGATGCTCGCATAGGCCTCGAGCGTGTCGGCCTTGCTCACCAGCCCCGAGCGCGCCTGCAGGACATAGCCCCAGAACTGGGTCTGGCCCTCATAGACCCAGAGCAGCGAGCCCCGCATCGGGGTGCGGAAGTCCGGCGTCCACAGGTCCGCGCCGCGGCGGTACTTGCCGTCCCAGCTGTGCGTATATTCGTGCGGGAAGACGTTGCGGCCGCCGCTGTTCTCGTCCCACTTGGCGAAGAAGCCCGGCCGTCCGCCGATCTCGGTGCTGCGATGATGCTCGAGCCCGATCCCGCCCAGCGTGTCGCTGATCGAGAACAGGAAGTGGTAATGGTCGTATTGCTGCGACCCGAAATTCTTGACCGCCTGATCGACCAGCCGCTTGAACGCCTCGATCTGCTCGGGCTTGGCGTCGAGCTCCTCGGCACTGTCCGCGACGATATCGAGCGTCACGCGGGGGCTCAGCTCGAAGGCGCGATAATAGCGTCCCGCGATCGCCGGCGAATCGACCAGCGTGTCGTAATCGGTCTTGTCATAGCTGTAGACCGATCCTGTCGCCTTCGACGGAAGCCCCGACGCGGCGGTCCAGCCGTCGGGATATTTGACCGACGCCTTGATCGGGATTCGCCGCGTGAAATAGCCCGCCGGATAGAGGCTCATCGAATTGAACTGGAGGCTCATCACATTGGGCGTCATCACGATGCGCCCCTGGTCGGGCACCGTCGCCGAGATGAACTGGAATTCGAGGTCGAGCTTCTTCGCGCCCGCGGGCACGTCGATGTGGAAGGCGAAGACGTCGACCGGATCGCGCTTCCATTCGACGCGCTTGCCGTTCGCGCGGATCTGAAGGCCCGCCAGCTTCTCGATCTCGCCGCGCGGGCCGTGCTTGCCCGGCAGCCATTTCGGATAGAGCAGGACCATGTGCCCGCTTTTGGTGACCGGAATCGTCTCCTTGACCGAGAAGATGCCCTGCTGCGTGTTGGTCGCGTCGATGTCGAGCGTGATCGTGCCCGGATAGGCGACATCGCGCGGGGCCGGGATCGTATCGACGAACGCCGAAGGCTGCGGCGCCGAATTCTGCGCGAAGGCGGGGCTGGAGACGGCGGCGAGCAGGGCTGCAAGCGCGAGCGCACGATTCATGACGGGGCGACCTCCTGTAAGGTGATGGCGGCTCATAGGCCGCTGAAAGCACTGCGGTAAAGGCCAGGCAGGCGGACAAACCTTAACCGCTGGCTAACCATTGCCCGCTAGTTGTTTCGGCCATGTATCACGATCCCCAGCTGGCCGCCGAAACCCGGGCCGATCCGCGTCCCCGCTCGGCAGTGAGCACCGGCGTCGGAATGGCGGGACTCGCCGGCATGACCGTGTGGATCGCCGCCGCGCACATCTACGGGCTCGATGGACCCTTCGCCGCGCTGGTCAACGTTGCGGCCGTAGCGCTGCCGATGGTTTTGTGGTCGGTGTTCGTCGACAAGGTTCACCGCAATCCCTCTACGGGCATCGACTGGTCGTTGAAGCGCCCGTGGCGCGAGAGCCTCGACATCTCGATCACCAAGTTGACCGGACTGTGGCTCACCTGGGGCGGGATCGCCGCGATCTATGCGGTGGGGCGCTTTTGGTGGCGCACGACGCACGCCAATTTCCCGTTCGCGATGTGGTGCTTCGAGATGGTCGCGCCTGCGATGTTCCTCGCCTCGATCCCGTACATCCTGTGGATCGACCGCAAGCTGGTCGAGCCGCGCGACGGCGCGTGGCACCTCGGCGCGTGGCTGATGGGCGTGAAGGGCGTCGACAAGCCGGCGATCCACAACCACCTGCGCAGTTGGGCGGTGAAGGGCTTCTTCCTCGCCTTCATGCTCTCGATCGTGCCGCCGGGCTTTGCCGAATTCGTCGGCTGGGACTTGAGCCACCTGTTCGACAATCCGGTGGCGGTGGCGAATTATTGCATCACCTTCATGTTCGTGATCGACGTCGCGTTTGCGACCGCAGGCTATATTCTCACCTTCCGCCCGCTCGACTCGCACATCCGCACCGCCAATCCCTATGCGGCGGGGTGGACCGCGGCGCTGATCTGCTACCCGCCCTTCGTGCTGATGGGCGACAATGGCGTGCTCGATTATCATCCCGGCACTGCGGACTGGACTTATTGGTTCGCGGGGCATCCGTGGATCCTGGGCGGTCTCGGCGCGGTGCTCGTCGTGCTGACCGCGATCTATGCCTGGGCGACGATCGCCTTCGGGCTCCGCTTCTCGAACCTCACGCATCGCGGCGTGCTGACGCATGGTCCCTATGCGTGGAGCCGGCACCCGGCCTACCTCTCCAAGAACACCTTCTGGTGGCTCTCGACGATCCCGATGCTCGCGACCACCGACTGGACCGACGCGGTGCGCAACACCGCTATCATGGCCTGCGTCAGCGGCGTCTATTACTGGCGCGCCAGGACCGAGGAGCGCCATCTCGGGCTCGATCCGGTCTATCAGGAATATTCGGCCTGGATGGCGCGCAACGCCCCGGTGCCGCGCTTCTTCGCCTGGGCAAAGCGCGGGTTCCGCGCCGTCGCCTAGAACTTCGCCTCTTCGTACACCCGCGAAATATCGCCGCCCCATTCGCCATGATAGCGATCGAGCAGCACCTGCGCGGGCACCTTGCCCGTGCGCACCACTTCGCGCAACGGATCGAGGAAGCCGCTCTCATTGTCGCCCGAGCCGTTGAGCCGCGCGCGCGCGGCAAGGCCTGACGCGGCGATGTCGAGCACCTCGCCGGCGATGTCGCCGAGCTTGCCGCCGCCCGGAAGCGGGGCGTCGAGCGCGAGCTCCGGCACCGCATCCCGCAGCGTCTGCCGCTCGGCCATGTCCCAGTTCTTGACGAGGTCCCACGCCGCATCGAGCGCACCCTGATCGTAGAGCAGCCCCACCCACAAGGCGGGCAGCGCGCAGATGCGTCCCCAGTGCCCGCCGTCGGCGCCGCGCATCTCGAGGAACGTCTTGAGGCGGACCTCGGGGAAGGCGGTCGAGAGATGGTCGGCCCAGTCGTCGATCGTCGGCTTGTGGCCGGGATAGGCGGGAAGCTCTCCCTTCAGGAAGTCGCGGAAGCTCTGCCCGGCGGCGTCGATATACTTGCCGTCGCGATAGACGAAGTACATCGGCACATCGAGCGCATAGTCGGCGTAGCGCTCATATCCGAACCCCTCTTCGAAGACGAAGGGCAGCATGCCGATGCGCGCCGGATCGGTGTCCGACCAGATATGGCTGCGGAAGGACAGGAAGCCGTTGGGCTTGCCTTCGGTGAAGGGCGAGTTGGCGAAGAGCGCGGTGGCGAGCGGCTGGAGCGCGAGCCCGACGCGGAACTTCTGCGCCATGTCGGCTTCGTTCGCATAGTCCAGATTGACCTGGATCGTGCAGGTCCGCAGCATCATATCGAGACCAAGGTTGCCCACGCGCGGCATGTGCCGCAGCATGATCGCATAGCGGCCCTTGGGCATGATCGGCAGCTCGGCGCGCGTCTTGTCGGGCCACATGCCGAGCCCGAGGAAGTTGATCCCCAGCCTGTCGCCGACTTGCTTGACCTGGCGGAGGTGCCGCCCCGCCTCGGCGCAGGTCTCGTGCAGATTGTCGAGCGGCGCGCCCGACAGCTCGAACTGCCCCGCAGGCTCGAGGCTGATCGAGCCGTCGGCGCCGGTCAGCGCGATGACCTTGCCGTTCTCCTCGACCGGCCGCCACCCGAACTCGGTCAATCCCGCGAGCAGGTCGCGAATGCCACCCTGCTCGTCATAGCTCGGTGCGTGATAATCGGCAGTCGAGAAGACGAACTTCTCGTGCTCGGTGCCGATCCGCCAGCGCTCGCGCGGCTTCTCGCCGCGGGCGAAATATTCGATCAGCTGATTGCGGTGCTCGACGACCGCTGCGTTGCTATTCGAAACGGTCTTCGTGCTCATGCGCGCCCCTTACTCGCGGCAAATGGGGGGCGCCAGAAGAGTTTACCAGTCCCCCGCAGCACCCATCCAGAGCGACACCGCCGCCGTCGCCGCGGTGTCCGCGCGCAGGATGCGCGGGCCGAGCGCAATGCCCGTCGCCTGGGGCAGCGCCCTGATCGAATCGCGCTCGGCATCATCGAATCCGCCTTCGGGACCGATCAGGATCGCCGCCGGGCCGGGCCGCGCGCGCATCGCGGCGATCGCGGGCTCGCCCCCGGCCTCGTCGGCGAAGAACAATGCGCGATCCGTGGGCCAGTCGCGGAGCAACGCGGCGAGCTTGACCGGCTCGGCGAGCGCGGGAAGCGCCGTGCGCCCGCATTGCTCGGCCGCCTCGATCATGTGCGCGTTCAGCCGCTCGAGGTTGAGCCGGTCGACCACGGTGCGGCGGGTAAGCACCGGCACGACGCGCGCGACGCCCAGCTCGCACGCCTTTTCGACCAGCCAGTCGACTCGCCCCTTCTTGATCGGCGCGGCGCACAGCCACAGATCGGGCACCGGCTCGCGTTCGCGAAGCTTGCCGGTGACTTCGAGCAGCACATCGCGCTTGCCGACCGCGCGCGCGACGCCGAGCCACTCGCCCGTCCTGTCGTCGAACAGCTTGAGCGGGTCGCCTTCCTTCATCCGCATCACCTGGACGAGATAATGCGCCGGAGGCCCGTCGATGCGGAGATCGCCGGGGGCGAGCTCGTGCGGCACGAACAGGCGGGGAGTCGATTGCGGCGGCCAGGCGGGCGTAGCGGGCATAAGCCCGTCTAGCCGCGGCGACCGGTCTTCGTCACTAGCCCGGACCCATACCGCCGCCCCAGCCGCCGCCGCCACGATGCCCGCCGCCGCCACGACGCATCCCGCCGCGTCCGCCGCCCCGCTTGCCGCCGCGCGCGAAGGACGGCCGTTCGAGCCTGGGCAGCTCATCCTTCACGATCTTGCCGTCGCCATTCTTGTCGAGCGCCTCGAAGCGCTTGTCGGCGGCCGCCTTGAATTCGCGCGCGTCGACGCCGCGATTGAAATTGGTGTCGGCGACGATCACCGGCTCGGGATAGTCGAAATAGCCGAAACGCGCGGCGCCTTGCGGGACGTAAGCGGGGGTGCGCGCCGGACCATCCGGGCTCGAATCGTCCTCGCTGCGCTGTCGCGCATAGCCGCCCTCGCCGACGCGGATCTGCGGCGCGAGCACGGTCTCGTAATATTCGAGGTCCTCGGGATCGATCTCGCCGTCATGGCCGCGGTCGAGCGTCGCGAAGAAGCGCGCGGCGTCGGCCTCCATCTCGGCCTCGGTCAATGCGCCGTCATGGTTCGTATCGGCCTTGTCGAACCAGAGGTTGGGCGCGTCGGGTCCGCGAAACGGCTCGCCCATCGGGCTGATGAAGAAACCGGGCCCGTCGGCGGCGTGCGCCACGCCGGCGGTTCCGGCCAGGATCAGGCCGGTGAGAAGCAGAACGCGCATGGACAGACTCCCCGAAAACATATCGTCACGGGAATAGGCGAGATTTGTCGCAAGAATGTGCCGGAATGTTGCCGGACTTGATCTTTGCCGCCGCGGGGCGAAAGACCGGGGGCATGGCCGCGCCCGAGACTGTTCCCGACACCGAGCATCGCCGCGTGCTGGCGTGGTTGCACCCTGAAGCGCGGCCCTATGCGCTGCTCGCACGGATCGACCGGCCGATTGGCTGGTGGCTGCTCTTCTGGCCCTGCGCGTGGGGCGTGGCGCTCTCGGGGCTGCCCGGCGGAAGCTGGTGGCTGCTGGCATGGTTCCTGGTCGGCGCAGTCGCGATGCGCGGCGCGGGATGCGTCTACAACGACATCGTCGATCGCGACCTTGACGCCCGCGTCGAGCGCACGCGGAACCGCCCGCTGGCGAGCGGCGCGCTCACCGTCCGCGATGCTGGCATCTGGCTCGCTGTACTGCTCGTCATCGGCCTAGCGGTTTGGGTGGCGATCCCCTTGCGCGCCGAGTTGTTCGCACTTGCGACGCTGCCGGTGATCGCCGCCTACCCTTTCATGAAGCGCATCACCTGGTGGCCGCAGGCGTTTCTCGGCATCGTCTTCGCCTCGGGCGCAGTGATCGGCTTCGCCGCGGCCGATCCGCGCGTGTCCTACCCCGAGCGCGCGCCGGCGATGTGGCTGCTCTATCTCGGCAGCATCCTGTGGGTGATCGGCTACGACACCATCTACGCGCTGCAGGATGTCGAGGACGACGCGCTGGTCGGCGTGCGCTCCTCGGCACGCGCGCTGGGCCGGCATGTGCGGGGCGGCGTCACAATCTTCTATGCGAGCGCGGTCGCGGCGTGGGGTGCGGCGTTCTGGATCGTGCGGCCCGATCCGTTGGTCCTGCTCGCGCTCGCGCCGATGGCACTGCATCTCGCCTGGCAGGTCGTCACGCTCGCCCCGGCCGATGGCGCCAACGCGCTCGCGCGCTTCCGCGCCAATCGCAACGCCGGCCTGCTGATGTTCGCGGCGTGCGCGGTAGTAGGCCTTTCCGGCCTTTGACCTTAGGGGTCCGCGTCCCTAAGTCGCGGCGATGCTGAGCATCGACGAAGCCTGTGATCGCGCATCGGACATAGTAGGCCGCGCCCGCGCCGCGGGCGCCGACGCCGCCGACGCGGTGTTCGTCGCGGATCGCTCGGTGTCGGTCTCGGTGCGGATGGGTGCGCTCGAGGATGTCGAGCGCTCCGAAAGCGCCGAGCTGGGCCTGCGCGTTTTCGTCGGCAAGCGTTCGGCGAGCGTCTCGACTTCGGACCTCTCCTCAGTGG
>JAEWCK010000040.1 GCA_023390675.1 Pseudomonadota bacterium | reverse complement strand
TTGACGTAGCGCGTCACGGCGACGCGGCCCGAAAACACTGCCGCGGTCGGCGGGGGCAACATCGCCATCGCCGCGGCGCTGGTCACGCAGGCAGTGAGCGTCGCCGCGCGGCATTCGAACAACACTGCGCCGGTGCGCAGCGCGTCGCGATTGACGCGGAAGGGCGGCTCGAAGAACGGATCGGCGGCCAGCGCCTCGACCAAAGGCGCGAGCAGCGCCGCCGCCCAGCCGCCATCGCCGAGCAGCGCCTCGGCGCGCGCCGCGCCGGGCTCGGCAGTATCGAGCGGACAATCGGCAAACGTTCGGGCCAGCGCGCGATATTCGGCCCCGGCGCGCCAGCGCCGCACCGTTTCGCGCGCAGGCTCGCGCGACGCGGCGATCGCCGCACGCACCGCGTTCGGGACGCCGGGCATCAGCCGCCGGGCGCCAGCTCGTAGATCAGGATCGCGATCCCGACGATCAGCTCGAACATGTCGTCGACGCTCACTTCGGCAGCGCGCAATGCGCCGTGCATTGCGACCTGCGTGCCCAGCTCGGCGATGTCGCCGAAATCGATCCTGACCATATTCCCCTCCCCGGGGCGGACCGCCCCGCAGGCGCGATGCTAGGCCGGAAGCGGGGGCGGGCTCACGTTACAATGCTGTAATCTATCGGTTTGCGCAGGTGTCCGGGCCGCGCTAGGGGCGACGCCATGAGCGACGGCGCCCCCCGAGGCTTCGATCCCCGCTGGCTGTTCGAGCACCGTTTCCAGGGGCATGGCGGCACGCTCGGCATCGGCTATCTGGCGCACGGGCCCGACTGGGCCGAGCTCAGCCTTCCTTATGACGAACGGCTGATCGGCGACCCCGCTTCGGGCGTGCTCGCCTCGGGCCCGATCCTATCGCTGATGGACATGGCGACCAGCGTTGGCGTCTGGCTCAAGCTCGACGCCTTCAAGCCGCATGCGACGCTCGACCTGCGCATCGATTATCTGCGCCCGGCTCGCCCCGGCCACAGCGTGATCGGCCGCGGCGAATGCTATCGGATCACGCGCTCGATCGCGTTCGTGCGCGGCCAGGCGCATGACGGCGATCCCGCCGACCCGCTCGCGCATGTCGCGGGCACCTTCATGGCGGCGGAGGGCTATTGGTGAGCCTGCCGCCTTATGCCGATCTGCTCGGCCTGACCGTGGAGCCCGGCGACGATGCGCCGACCTATGTGATGGCTTTCGGCCCGCATGTGATCGGCCGCCCGGGCTTCCTGCACGGCGGCGCGATCGGCGGGCTGCTCGAGATGGCGGCGATCGGCGCGTTGAAGCAGGCGCTCGGCGAGGAAGAAGCGCGGATCAAGCCGATCAACCTGACCGTCGACTATATGCGCGGCGGCCGCGACAAGCCGACGCACGCGCGCGGCAGCGTCACGCGGCTCGGCAATCGCGTCGCCAATGTCGAGGCCATCGCCTGGCAGGATGAGCCCGAGCGGCCGATCGCGGCCGCCCGGATCAACTTTCTGATCGTCCGTTAGCCGCGTTGAGCGGCGTGAGCCTGAACAACCGGCCCTGCGCATCGCGCCCGCCATCCTCGAGCAGCCAGACGCTGCCGTCGGGCCCTTGGGTGACGTCGCGGATGCGCATGCCGAGGTTCCACTGCTCGGCCTTGCTCGCCTTGTCGCCGTCCAGAGCGATGCGGATCAGCCCCTCGCCCGAAAGCGCGCCCTGGAGCAGCGAGCCTTTCCACGCCGGGAACAGGTCGCCCGAATAATAGGCCATGCCGCCCGGCGAGATCGACGGATTCCAGAAAACCTTGGGCGGCTCGTACCCGTCGCCCGGGGCATGGTCGGGGATCGGCGTGCCGTCGTAATTGTCGCCGTTGGAGACGTTGGGCCAGCCGTAATTCCTGCCCTTCTGGATCAGATTGATCTCGTCGCCGCCCTTGGGACCCATCTCGCTTTCCCACAGCCGGCCCGAGGCGTCGAAGGCGAGACCGTAGGGATTGCGATGCCCGAGGCTCCAGGTCTCGGCGGGCACGAGATTGGTCCCCTCGACCGCTTCCTGCCGCGTCGGCGCGGTCCTGGCGACTTCGGTGTTCCTGGGCGGATCGGTCACGGTCACGCTCGCCGCGCCGGTCTTGCCTGCCCAGGGATTACCGGGCGCCGGCTTGCCGTCGAGCGTCAGGTGGATGATCTTGCCGAGCGCCTGATCGGGGTCCTGCGCGGGGGTGAAGCGCTGACGCTCGCCCGAGCTCAGGAAGACCGACTTGCCGTCGGGTGCGAAGGCGATGATCGCGCCGAACTGGCCGCCCTTGCCGTCGGAGCCGGCGCGCCACACCACTTGCGGGCCGGTCAGCGCAGGCGTCGCACCATCGGCGAGCGTCGCATGCGCCAGCGCCAGGCTCGATCCGTTCGCGCGAGGCTCGGCATAGCTGTACCAGACGCGCTTGTTGGTCGCGAAGCCGGGGTCGAGCGCGATGTCGAGCAGGCCGCCCTGGCCCTGGAACGCCACTGCGACGTCGGCGATCCTGGTCTGGGTCTTGCCGTCGGCCGAGACGAGCAGAATCCGCCCTGCTTTCTCCGTCACCAGCATCCGCCCGTCAGGCAGGAAGGCCATTGCCCAAGGCGTGTCGAACTTCGCGACCTCGGTCATCTGGAAGGGCTGGGCGGCATTGCTCTGCGCCGAGCCCGATTGCGGATTGCACGCGGCGAGCAGCACGGCAGGAAGCAGCATCCGGTAAGCGGGCATGGTCGGCTCCTTTCGAATCTTGCGCACGGCAACGCGTGGCCCGCTTTTGTGTGCCACCGATTTCCGGGTTGCGCGACTCGCGCCCACCGATGGGGTCGCGTCCGGATCGATCGTTTCGCTTCCACATCAAAATTGCGGGAAAATACCGGATTGCGCAATTAAATGACGCGCGGCATGCTAGCCCCCTGAATCGGGCTTGGGGGGTCAAGTCGATGCATTGGCGGTTTCTCCGCGGCGCCGTGGCGGCGTTCGCGTTCCTGTTGGCGATGCCCGTGGCGGCCGCGGATCCCGATTCGCTGCCGAGCGCGGCCGATCTGGT
>JAEWCK010000035.1 GCA_023390675.1 Pseudomonadota bacterium | reverse complement strand
GGCAGGCACCGGCGCCCGATCGCGATCGCGGCGAGCCCCAGCGGCACGTTGATCCCGAAAAGCCATGGCCAGCTCGCGACGCTGAGGATTCCCGAAGCGATCGTCGGGCCCGCCGCCGCCGAGGCGGAGAGCACCAGCGCGTTGTAGCCCATGCCGCGCCCGAGCATCGCCGAGGGATAGGTCGCGCGGACGAGCGCGGCGTTCATGCTCATGATCCCCGCCGCGCCGACGCCCTGCAGCACGCGCGCGGCGATCAGCATTCCCAGGCTATGCGCTAGCGCGCAGCCGAGCGAACCGAGGATGAACACGCCGAGCGCCGGCAGGTAGACCCTGGCGTGCCCGATCCGGTCGCCCATCGCGGCGAAGGGCAGCAGCAGCACCGTGATCGCGAGCTGATAGGCGTTGATTACCCACACCGCCACCGCGGGCGAGGCGTGGAGCTGAACTGCGATCGTCGGCAGCGCGATGTTGGCGATCGCGCCGTCGAGCACCGACATCGAGATGGCGAGCCAGATCGCCGTCGCGGCGAAATAGCGCCGCGGCACCGGCAGGCCGTCCGGTTCTTCCATCGGGAGCGCGGCCGGTGCTTCGTTCATCGCTGTCGGTCCCGATTGCATGCTTTTTCGCTGGCGGCCATCAACGCAGCCGCGCGGCGCGGTTTCCGCCGGTCAGTAGATATGCGTGGTGTAGTCGAGATCCTTGCGCGGCGTCGCGTCGAGGAACAGCCGCTCGTGCGGCGCGTCGGTCACCGCCAGCCAATAGACGTGCTGCTCGTAATAGCTCGACCGGTCGCTGCCGAAGAGCGACTTGCGAAAGCGCCCGTTCCATTCGATCCGCGCCGTCTCGCCGGGCTCGAGCACGAAGAGTGGGCTGAGCAGCCATGCGGGCCATTTGGTCTGCAGCCGCCAGCGCGAGGGATGGTTGAGCGTGACCCCGACGCTCCGTCCCTTCGGACTCCAGTCGAGCGCGGGCTGCGACCGCCGCCAGGCATCGCGCGTCATCGGCTCGGCCCATTGCTGCGCCGGCTTCTCCGCCCAGATGTCCGCCGCGAGCGTGTGGACGAGCGCGACTTGCTGCGGGTTCGCTACGGGCTCCATCTCGAGCAACGGATAGGCGCGCTCGAGCAGCGGGCGCTTATAGGCCTTGTCCGCGCCGCGCTGGCCCTTGGTCAAGCGATGCCAGATGTGCTGGATGACCAGCACGCTCAGGCCCGGTTGGCCGCGCTCAGCACCGCGCGCACCGAGGCCGTCGCGATGTCGGCGTCGATCCCAACGCCGAACACCGTGCGCCCGTCGTCGGTCCGGCACTCGACATAGGCGGCAGCCTGCGCGTCGGCGCCATGGCCGATCGCGTGCTCGCTGTAATCGACCACGTCGAGCGCGGGGCCGGTGGTGCCGGCCAGCGCATCGATAACGCCCGAGATCAGCCCGTTGCCGCGTCCCGAGATCGAGCGCGTCTCGCCGTCCACGGCGATCCGCCCGACGAACACGCGCTGGCCGGGCGCGCCCGATTCCTCATAGTCGACCAGCGCGAACCGGTCCTTGCCGCCGGGCAGATAGACGCGGTCGAACAGCGCGCCGATATCCGCGGCGTTCAGCTCGCGGCTGGTCTCGTCGGCAAGGGCCTGGACATGCTTAGAGAATTCGGCCTGCATCCTCTTGGGCAGCTTGAGCCCGCGGTCCTGCTCGAGCACCCAGGCAACGCCGCCCTTGCCCGACTGCGAATTGACCCGGATCACCGCCTCGTAGTCGCGCCCGAGATCCTTGGGATCGATCGGGAGGTAAGGCACGTCCCAAAGCTCGTCGTTGCGCGCTGCCTGCGCCGCGAAGCCCTTCTTGATCGCGTCCTGATGGCTTCCCGAAAAGGCCGTGAACACCAGTTCGCCGGCATACGGATGGCGCGGATGGACGGGGAGCGCGTTGCAATATTCCACGGTCTGGATGACCTGGTCGATGTCCGAGAAATCGAGACCCGGATCAACGCCTTGCGTGTACATGTTGAGCGCCAGCGTCACGAGATCGACATTGCCGGTGCGCTCGCCGTTGCCGAACAGGCAGCCCTCGACGCGGTCCGCTCCGGCGAGCAGCCCCAGCTCGGACGCCGCGACGCCGGTGCCGCGGTCGTTGTGCGTGTGGAGGCTGATCACCACCGAATCGCGATTGCGGATGTTGCGCCCGAACCATTCGATCTGGTCGGCGTACACATTAGGCGTCGCCGCCTCGACCGTCGCGGGCAGGTTGAGGATCAGCGGACGCTCGGGGGTCGGCCGCAGCACCTCCATCACCGCCTCGCAGACCTCGACCGAGAAATCGAGCTCGGCGGTCGAGAAGGTCTCGGGGCTGTATTCGAAATGCCAGTCGGTATCTGGCTGCCTGGCCGCCTCGTCGCGCAGCACCTTGGCGCCCGAGACGGCGATCTCGCGGATTTCGTCGCGGCTCATCCCGAACACGATCCGCCGCCATGCCGGCGAGACCGCGTTGTAGAGATGGACGATCGCCTTCTTTGCGCCCTTAAGCGACTGGAAGCTCGTCTCGATCAGGTCCTGCCGCGACTGGGTGAGCACCTGGACGATCACGTCGTCGGGAATGCGGTCCTCGCGCACAAGGCTCGAGATGAAGTCGAACTCGGTCGCGCCCGCGCTCGGGAAACCGACTTCGATCTCCTTGATGCCGACGCGACACAGCAATTCGAAGAAGCGCGTCTTCTTCTCGGCGTCCATCGGATCGATCAGCGCCTGATTGCCATCGCGCATGTCGGTCGAAAGCCAGCGCGGCGGCCGGGTGATCGTGCGGCTCGGCCATTGCCGGTCGGGCAGGTTCACCTGGGGGAAGGGACGGTACTTTACACTCGGGTCGCGCAACATGGCGTGCTCTCTCGGATCGGCGTGGCGGTCAGGTTCTGAGAAGCCCTTAGGGGCGCGCGCATCAGCGTCCGGCCCCTAAGGGCGGATAAGTCGCAGTCCGAGAAGCGCAGCGTCCGTCATGATGGCCCACCCATGCCCCAGCCGAAGCTGATTTGTCCACCATCTTGTCGGCACTTTATTAAACCCTTGGCGATAGGCGATTTTTGACGCCAAGGGGCGTCAGGAGATATCGATGCTTCAGCTCGTCTACGTCAGCAGCGTCAATCGCAGCCTGCCCGCCAGCCCGATCGCGCTGCTGGCGCAGGCGCGTCGCAACAACCATCGCGATAGCATCACCGGCCTGCTCTATTCGGACGGCGCGCGCTTCCTTCAGGTGCTCGAAGGGCCCGAGGACAGGGTCGAAGCGGCCTATGCCCGCATCCAGCAGGACTCGCGCCACCGCGCGCTCGTGCTGCTCTCGCGCCGCACGATCGGGGCGCGCGAGTTCGGCGACTGGGACATGGCGCACTATACGCCCGGTGACGACGCCGACGCGTTCATCGCGCGGATCGGCGATCTCGTCGGGGGCGCCTCGCCCGAAGTGCGCGGCACCTTCCAGGGCTTTGCGCAGGTCCGCCGCGCCGCCTGAGCGGCTCACATAACGTTTGTGGGCTGGGCTGCTACCGCGTTCTCGGTGTTGGTATCGACCGGCGGGATGCTCGTTTCGACCTGGTCGGGCGTCTCGCTCGCCTTGGGGCTCGGTGTCGCGACGATCGTCGCCATCGGCGGCGGGTCCGAATAATTGGTGCCCGTCGTGCCCCCGCCGCCGCATCCGGCCAGCAACACCAATCCACCCATGACCACTATCACGCGCATCCACCGGCCTCCCTGATCGTCCGCGCACGATAGCACGCCCCACCCCACCATCCTACCGTCCCGAACCGCCGAACGGCCCACAGAAATCGTCCGGACACATTGCAGCGGGCCAACTCCTCTCTAGACAGCGGCGCGATACCACGATCAAAGGATAGCAGGTCCGCGCACAGGAGCGCGAACCGCAATACATCGTCGAGGCGGAAACGGTGGGAGGGCCCCTCGCAAACCGTGCACGCTGACGAAGGAATAGCCCGCAAAACGGGCACGAACAGGAGACGAAAAAATGGCCGATACCAAAGCACGCGGCGGCATCGCCAAGCCGGTCACCCCTTCGCCCGAGCTGGCCAAGATCACCGGCAGCGCCGCGCTTCCGCGCAGCGAAGTGGTGAGCAAGATGTGGGCTTACATCAAGAAGAACAATCTCCAGAACCCTGAAAACAAAAGGGAAATTCTGGCGGACGACACGCTGCGCCCGATCTTCGGTGGCGACAAGTGCACCATGTTCGAGATGAACAAGCACCTCTCGAAGCACATGAAGTAAGCCGCGCGCCGGCGCTTCGCCGGCGGCTGCGAACCAAGCCGGGGCGGGTCTTGCAAGAGGCCCGCCCCGCGCCGTTTCAGATGCGTGTCAGTCAGCCGCGGCAGGCGCCGCAGCGATCGTCATCGAGAGAATCCGGCCGACATGCGCGATGTCGCTTCCGGTCTCCTCCAGCTCGAATCGCAGCCCTTCACCGCTCACCACGGTGACCGGAAGGCTCCACCGGTCGGGCTTTTCCACAGAAATCTTCGCCTCGCTCAGGCATCCCGAAATTCGCGCTGCGAGGCTCTGATGATTTAGCGCGGGCGGCAACAGGCTCCGATGGCACCTGTAGCCGCGACCGTTGGGCTGGCAGGGAAGCTCGAAATGCGGCGCGAAGCCCTGCGCGCGGAGCGTGGCGAACGGAACCGGCTCCTTCGCGCTCTCGACGAGCTTGCGGACATCGTCGCAGAACATGTCGTGCTGCGCGGCGAGCAATGCGGCGGCAAGCAACAGGTGCATGAGCGTTCCTCCCCCAATTCGCTTGTGGCCACAGCCTCGCGCCGCTGGCATTGCCGCTCGCTGAACGGAGAAACACCATGGCCGAACGCTTCGAACGCCACCGCCAGCCCTGGCGCCCCGACGAGATCCAGAAGCTCCACACGCTCGCCAGGAAGGGCATGGCACTGAAGGCCATCGCCAAAGCGCTGACCCGCAGCGAGGAATCGGTCAAGGAACGCGCCAAGCTCGACGGGCTGAGCATCGCCAAGCTCCACTGATGACCGATTACGACGCGATCGTGCTCGGGGGCGGCGCGGCGGGACTGATGTGCGCCGCGACCGCAGGACAGCGCGGGCGCCGCGTGCTGCTGATCGATCACGCCGGCGAGGTGGGGAAGAAGATCCTGATCTCGGGCGGGGGGCGCTGCAACTTCACCAATCTCGGCACTGCGCCCGATCGCTACCTCTCGCAGAACCTGCATTTCGCCAAGTCCGCACTCGGCCGCTACACCGCGCAGGATTTCCTCGCGTTGGTCGAGCGGCACGGCATCGCATGGCATGAAAAGACGCTCGGCCAGCTCTTCTGCGACGGATCGGCGAGGCAGATCGTCGACATGCTGCTCGACGAATGTGCGAAGGGTGCTGTCACGGTCGAGACCGGCCGCTCACCCGGCGAAATCGGCCATGTCGATGGCCGCTACCGCGTCGGCGATGGCAGTGCGCCCGCCCTGGTGATCGCCACCGGCGGACCCTCGATCCCCAAGATGGGCGCGACCGGTTACGCCTATGATCTCGCACGCCGCTTCGGCCTCAAGGTGGTCGAGCCGCGCCCTGCGCTCGTTCCCCTCACCTTGCCAGCCGATCAGGCGCTGTTCCGCGATCTGTCGGGCGTGTCGACCGATGCCGTCGCGCGTGCAGGCAAAGCGGCGTTCCGCGAGGCGGCGCTGTTCACCCATCGCGGCCTGTCCGGCCCGGCGATCCTTCAGATCTCAAGCTACTGGCGCCACGGCGAGCCGATCACAATCGATTTCCTTCCCGACGCCGCGCCCGGCTGGCTGACCGACGCCAAGCGCGCGCGCCCGCGCGCCACGTTGCGCCGCGTGCTCGCCGACGCCTTGCCCGACCGCCTCGCCGAAGCGCTCGCCGGCCAGCTCGGCATTGCGCAGGAGCTCGCGAACGCATCCGACCGCGCCCTCGACGAGGCCGCGCGAAGGCTGGCCGCGTGGCGCTTCGAGCCGAACGGCACCGAAGGCTTCGCCAAAGCCGAAGTCACGATCGGCGGCATTTCCACGGCGGAGCTCAGCTCGCAGACGATGGAAGCGCGCAAGGTGCCCGGCCTCTACGCGATCGGCGAGGCAGTCGACGTCACAGGCTGGCTCGGCGGCTACAATTTCCAATGGGCCTGGGCGAGCGGCTGGGCCGCTGGACAGGCGCTCTAGCGCAACTGACTGTCCTTGCTGCCGCGCCGGTTGATTCCCGCGACCACGACGCGCTCGTCGCGGCCCGACTGGCACGGCACGCAAGTCCGCACACCGGGCAGCGCAAGGCGCCGGCGCTCGGGGATTTCCTCGCCGCATTCGATGCAGTGCATGCTGCCTTCGCCGCCAGGCATCCGCGCACGCGCGGCGAGCACGGCGTCGGTCACCGTGTCGTCGATCTGGTCCTGCACTGCGCCGTCACGCGCCCATCCGCTTGCCATCGTGCCTCAAATCCTGCGTTATCAGCAGCTTGATATGGGAATCGCACGCGATTTTCCAAGGTCGGCAGCCGCTGCCTCGCGAATTCGCTTGCCCCGGAGCCCCTTCGCCCCCATCTGCGCGGTTCCATGTCATTTTCAGAACTCCCCGCGCTTCTTGCCGAAGCGCTCGCGGCGCGTGGTTATGCCGCGCCCACGCCCGTTCAGGCTGCCGTGCTCGAGCCCGAAGCGCTGGGCCGCGATCTCGTCGTTTCCGCCCAGACCGGCTCGGGCAAGACCGTCGCCTTCGGCCTCGCGATGCACCCCGAGCTGCTCGGCGAGGACGGCCGCATCGTTCCCACGCGCGAGCCGCACGCGCTGATCATCGCGCCCACGCGCGAGCTCGCCCTCCAGGTCAGCCGCGAGCTGATCTGGCTCTACGGCCCCACCGGCGCGCGCATCGCGACCTGCGTCGGCGGGATGGACGCGTCGAAAGAGCGGCGCCAGCTCAATTACGGCGCGCATATCGTCGTCGGTACTCCCGGGCGCCTCCGCGATCATCTCGAACGCGGCGCGCTCGACTTGTCGGCGCTGCGGGCGGTCGTCCTCGACGAGGCCGACGAGATGCTCGACATGGGCTTCCGCGAGGACCTCGAGGCGATCCTCGACGGCGCACCCGAGACACGCCGCACATTGCTCTTCTCCGCAACGATGCCCAAGCCGATCGTCCAGCTCGCCAAGCGCTACCAGAAGGATGCGCTGCGCATCTCGACCGTCGGCGAGGATCGCGGGCATGGCGACATCAGCTATCAGTGCGTGACGGTCAGCCCCTCGGACATCGAGCACGCCGTCATCAACCTGCTCCGCTTCCACGAGGCCGAGACCGCGATGCTGTTCTGTGCGACGCGCGACAATGTCCGGCATCTTCACGCCGCCCTGGTCGAGCGCGGCTTTGCCGCCGTGGCGCTGTCGGGCGAGCACAGCCAGAACGAACGCAACCAGGCGCTGCAAGCTCTCAGGGATCGACGCGCGCGCGTGTGCGTCGCGACCGACGTCGCCGCGCGGGGGATCGACTTGCCGAGCCTCAGCCTCGTCATCCATGTCGAGCTGCCGCGCGACGCAGAGACGCTCCAGCACCGTTCGGGCCGCACCGGCCGCGCGGGCAAGAAGGGCACGGCCGTGCTCATCGTCCCCTATCAGCGCCGCCGCCGCGTCGAGCAGGTGCTGCGCGGGGCACGGATCAACGCCGAGTGGATCGACCCGCCCAGCGCCGAGGCGATCCGTGCCAACGATCGCGAGCGCCTGCTCGCCAAGCTGCTCGAGCCGGTGGAGATCGACGAGGAAGACGCCGCGCTCGCCGAGCGCCTGCTCGCCGAAAAGTCGCCGCAGGAGATCGCCGCCGCGCTCGTCCAGGCGCACCGCGCCGCGATGCCCCAGCCCGAAGAGCTGATCGAACAGACCCCCGAGGCCCGCCGCGCCGCGCAGCAGGAGCGCCACCGCCCCGGCTTCGACGACGTCGTCTGGTTCCGCATGGACATCGGGCGACGCCAGAACGCAGATCCGCGCTGGATCCTGCCGCTGATCTGCCGCCGCGGCCACATCACCAAGAACGAAGTCGGCGCGATCCGTATCGGCCCGAACGAGACCGCGTTCCAGGTGCCGCGCGCGCTCGCGTCCAAGTTCATGGCGGCGGTCCAGCGCACCACGACCGAGGACGACGATGTCCGCATCGAGCCCTCCGAAGGCCCGATCCAGCAGGGCGGCCCGCGCGCGCAGCGGAACGGCCCCAACCGCCCCGCCCCGCGCCATCACGCCAAGCCGTACCGCAAGGGTCCGCCGCGCAAGTGAGGATTCTCGTCGACGCCGACGCCTGCCCGGTGAAGGACGAGATCTACAAGGTCGCGTGGCGGCACGAAATCCCGGTCGTCATCGTCAGCAACAGCTGGCTGCGCGTGCCCCAGCACCCGTTGATCCGCCGCGAAGTGGTGAGCGACGGCTTCGACGCCGCCGACGACTGGATCGCGGAAGCATCGGGCCCGGATACGGTGGTGATCACCGCCGACATCCTCCTCGCCGATCGCGCGCTCAAGGCAGGCGCGCGTGTCCTCGCGCCCAATGGCAAGCCCTTCACCACAAGCTCGATCGGCGCCGCGATCGCCACGCGCGCGATCATGGCGGACCTGCGCGCCGGCGGCGACCAGATCGGCGGCCCGCGCCCCTTCTCGCCCGCCGACCGCTCCAATTTCCTCCAGGCGCTCGACCGCGAGCTCGTCGCGCTCAGGCGCGCCCTTACGCAATCTTAGGAGAAACCCGGCAAAACCCACTGGTTCGTACCAGAGGGTTTGCCGGGGAATGCTCAAACTTCCGCTGATCGCGCCGCGACCGCCGCGCCTGAGCGAGATGACCGACGCGTTGCGCGCCATCGAGGATGGTGGCGTCTACAGCAATGGCGGGCCGGTAGTACGCGAGTTCGAAGCCGAGGCGGTCGCGCGGCTGTTCGGCGGCGAAGGCGCGTGCCTCGCGGTCAACAACGCCACGATCGGCCTCGTCATGGCGCTCCGCGAAGCGCGCCGCGGCCACAAGGGCCGCTACGCGCTCGTACCCGCCTTCACTTTCGCCGCGACCGCGCATGCCGCAATCTGGGCCGATCTCGTCCCGGTGCTGATCGACAGCGACCCCGCCGATTGGGCCGCCTCGGCCGCGGCGGAAGAAACCGCGCTCGCCAGATATGGCGAGCAAGTCGCAATGCTCCTGCCCTACGATACCTTCGGTACCTGCATCGATCTCGATCGCTACCGTGCACTGGCCGAGCGTCACGGTGTCGGCGTCGTCGTCGATGCCGCCGCGTCGCTTGGAAGCCTCGATTCCGCCGGGCGCGGCTTCGGCAGCGGCGCGTCGTTCGCCAGCGTCTACTCGATGCACGCCACAAAGACCTTCGCCACCGCCGAGGGCGGCCTGATCTACAGCGCCGACGCCGATCGAATCGAGGCGCTGCGCCGCATGCACAATTTCGGTTTCGGCGCGCCGCGCTCGGCGACCGAGGACGGCACCAACGCCAAGCTTCCCGAAGTCCTCGGCCTGCTCGCGCTCGCCAAGCTGCGCGAGATCGACGCCGTCGCCGATCGCCGCGCGGTATTGGACCGCGCCTATCGCGAACGGCTGGGCGAAAGCGTCACTTTCCAGGCGACGACCTCGCGCCGCCAGGTCGCGCAGTTCATGCCGATGCTGCTCCCCGCCGGCACCGATCGCGCCACGGTAGTGGCCGATCTCGCCGCGCAGGGCATCGGCTCGGGCCATTATTTCGCGCCGCATCTCGGCCAGCAGCCCTGGTTCCGGCAGAACGCTATCGTCGGCCCCACGCCGGTTGCCGACGATCTCGCCGCGCGGATGCTCTCGCTCCCGATCACCGACGCGATGTCCGTGGACGACGTCCACACGGTCTGCGACGCCCTCCACGCGGCTACCCGCAAGACGCAGGTACAGGTCGTCGCGCCGTCCGCCCCGCAACGCGTGTCGACCGTGCTCGTCGGTGGCGGCCCCGCCGGGATCGCGCTGCTCATCTCGGCGAGCAAGGCGGGCAAGCTGCGCGACATCGCCGCCGGGCTCGTGATCGTCGAGCGCGACGACAGCCTCGGCGCGGGCGAGCTTCCCGGCTACGGCATCACGTCGGACAGTACCGCCGAGACCTTCCTCAGCGCAGTCAAGGACAACCCCGAGCCCTCGATCGCCGCGCTGATCGATCATCCCGGCGCGCAGGACATCGCGCGCTATGTCGGCCAGCTCGGCGTGCCGCTCAATCGCACCCGCCCCTTTCTCGAGGCGATCGGCGACCGCGTCGGCGCCGTCGTCCGCGAGAGCGGCGGCCAGGTCCTCACCGGCCACGAAGTGACCGAGGCGCGCCGCTCCGCCAGCGGCGTCTGGCAGGTTCGCATCCGCGACCGCGCGGGCGCCGAACGCGAATTGCTTGCCGACAACATCGTCATCGCCACCGGCGGCTATCAGTCGCCGACGGGCGTCGCTGCTGCACGCGTCGCCGGAATGCCGCTCGGCGAACGCGCCGGCGAGCGCCTGATGCTGTGCGACGATCTGCTCCGCACCGGCGGGATGGACCGGTTGCAGGCGAGGCTCGACGGCAAGCGCGCACCGCGCGTCGCGATCGTCGGCGCCTCGACCAGCGCGGTCGCCTCGGCGGTACTGCTGCTGAAATCCGGAATTCCGTTCGGCGCCGAGACGCTGAGCCTGCTCCACCGCGAGCCGCTGCGCCCCTGGTATCCGAATGCCGATGCGGCGCGCGCCGACGGCTTCACCGAATTCGGCCCCGACGACATCTGCTCGCTCTCGGGCTTCGTCTATCGCCTCGCCGGCTTCCGACTGGAGGCGCGCGAGCTGGTGTTGCGCATGCTGCGGATCGGCGGCCGCATTCCCGATCCGCGCGTCCGCTTCCACCATATCGGCGAGGGTGAGGACGCCGCCGCGGGCGCGATCCTCGACCAGGCCGACGTGGTCATCGCCGCGCTCGGCTATCGCCCGCACGCGCTGCCGCTGTTCGACGTGACCGGCGAGCGCATCGCCCTTACCGCGCACGCCCCCGGCCGCCCGCGCCTCGCCGATCAGCATTGCCGCGTGATCGACGCGCACGGCACGCCGCTTCCCGGCGCCTATGGCATCGGGCTCGCCGCGGGGTTCGTCCCGGAAGGCCGGCTCGGCGGCGAGAAGAGCTTCAAGGGCAAGGCCAATGGCCTGTGGCAATGGCAGAACGCCGTCGGCCAGCTGATCGTCGACCAGCTGCTCGGCGAGAGCGTGAGCCTCGCGGCATGAGCGCGCCGACGATCAGCGTGATCATGCCCGCCTATAACGGCGCGCAATGGATCGTCGACACGGTCGACAGCGTGATCGCCCAGACCTTCGCTGACTGGGAGCTGGTGATCGTCGACGATTGCTCGACCGACGACACGCGCGAAGTCCTCGCCGCGCTCGCCGACCCTCGCATCCGCGTGATCCATGCCGCGAAGAATGGCGGCCCGGTGGTCGCGCGCAACATCGCCTTCGCCGCGGCGCGCGGACGCTACATCGCCGGGCTCGACCAAGACGATCTCTGCGCCCCCGATCGCTTCGCGCGTCAGGTCGAATATCTCGACACGCACCCCGATACCGTGCTCGTCGGCACCGCCGCCGAGCTCCTCGAAGAGGGTCGCCTGACGGCTTGGCCCGGCGACGTGCCGCGCACCCCCGCGATCATCGGCTGGCAGCTGCTCACCCAGAACCCGTTCGTCTGGTCGACGGTGATGTTCCGCGCCGACGCCGCGCACCTGCTCGATCCGTTCGAGCGTCCGGGCGTGCGCTACGCCGAGGATTTCGACCTCTATCACCGCCTCCGCCGCTTCGGCGCGCTCGCACGGCTGGACGAGCCGCTGCTCCAGTATCGCTGCCACCCCGGCGGCGCGTCGCAGAAGTTCAGCAAGATGATGGCGGCGAGCGCCGCCCGCGTCCTCGCCGAGCGCTACGAGCCGGTATTCGGCGAAGCCTCGCCCGAGAGCGCCGCGCTCGTCGTGCGCTATTTCATGCAGCGCCATCCCGTTCCCGATCCCGCCACGCTCGCCTCGCTCTCGCGCATCCTGGCTGCACTCCACACCGATCACATCGCGACCACCCCGCTCGCTGCGGAGGAGCGCGCCCAAGTCGACGGCGAGCATGCCCGATTGTGGTGGCTGATCGCGCGTCCGGCGCTGCGCCAGGGGACCGTCGGTATGCGCGACGCGATGGCCACCCTGCCCGAGGGCCTCGCCATCCCCGCCAACGATGCCGATCGGCTGGTCTCGCCGCTGATCGGCCGGATGCGCGCGATCGGTCGCAGGATCGGCCGCGGCTGACGCCTATTCGGCGACGAGCGTCACCGGGCCCGTCAGGCCTGAGGGCTGCGGCGCGATCTTGTCGACATCCTGATCGTCGAAACGCACCCCGTAGCGCAGCCGCAGCACGCTCTGGTCGATCCTCCCGCGTGTGGCCAAGGCGTTGAGCGCGCCGTTCATCACCTTTATGGTGATTTCATTTCGACCAGCTTTCACCGAATTGGTGATGTCGAGCCGATAGGGCGGCGCCCACAAAGTGCCCGCGGGCTTGCCGTTGATCGAGACGAGCGCCGCCTCGCGCACCGGCACGGCCAGCTGCGCACGCGGCCTCGCGGGCGTATCGCCGCTCGCCTGCTGCGGGTCGATCGCCCCGAAATCGAGCACCAGCCGCCTGGCCGGAGACGCATCGAGCGTGAAGCTGCGCCGATAGACGACAGCGCCCGAATAGCCCGGATCCTTCCAGAAGCCGAGCTGCGCCACCGCCCGTTCGGGCTCACCCGGCGGCGCGACGGTCCAGTCGCGCGAAAGGTCGGTCACGACTCGCCCGCCTTCGAACGGCGCAGCACCCGTCGCGGGCGCTTCGGCGCCGAACACGAGAAAGCGCGTCTCGTACGGCGCCAGCCGGATCGGGATCGCGCCGGTTCCCGCCGCCCAGCGCGTCCCCGTCTGCGGGTTCCACCACGCGCCGCGCTTGTTGTCGCCGGCGAAGCGCGCTGCGGTCGCGACGGGCCGGTTACCGGTATTGGCGACGAAATAGAGATCGCCATCGGCAAGCTTGCGGTGGACGAAGCCGATCTGCGGGTCGGGCGCGGCCAGCGCCATATCGGGTGTCGCCGCCGCCATGAGCGTCTTGCCCAGCGCGCCTTCCGCCACGGTCCGGTTGCCCTTGCGCGCGAAAATGCGGCGTCCGGTCGCCCGCACCTCGGCGGTGGCGCGTGCGCCGTCGAGCAGCCCGCCCGAGGCGTCGGGCGCGCGATCCAGCGCAATGACGATACCGCCCTTGGCCGACCAGTCGGCGATCGCGCGATAGGCGGCGGCGTCGATCCGGTGCAGCCCGGGCAGCACTAGCACATGCGCGTCGAGCTTGCCGGCGACGATCGCCCGCGCATCGACGAAGTCGAAGCCGAAGCCCGCATCCAGCACTTGCCCGACGACCCGCTCGGACAATCTGCGCGTCAGCGCTTCGCGGATCTCGCCCCGGGCGGGCTTCATCTCGGCGAGCGCATCCTCGCTCGGCAGATATATTGCGACCGGATTGGCAGGCTGCCCCTCGCGCAGCATCGCGCTCACGCGCGCCAGATAGCGCGTGACCGCGGGCATCGCCGGATACCAGGGATTGTGATCGTTGAGCGCAGCCGCGGCATAGAAGGCCCAGCCGGGCTCGGCCGCTCCTGGGGGGCTATAGGGCCAGCCATGGCCGATCAACTGGTTCACGCCCTGCAGGAAATGCCGATCGGCCTCCACTTTCATGTCGAGCGGAGTCGCCGCCCAGGCCGGCGAATGCAGCCAGGTCCATGTCTCGGACGAGACCACGGGCCGGCCGTAGAGATGCGCCGCCGAAGTCGCCCAGCGCGTCGCGCTGAACTGGCGCCAGTCGGCGCCTTCGCCTTCGGGGAGGTCGACCAGTGCGTTCGACGAGAGCATCGGCGGCGGAAAGCCATAGACCTGCGCGCGGAAACGCGTGCCGTGCGCCTTCGCCCATGCCGCGATCGGCGCGAGATAGCGCTCGTCGACCAGCTCCGAGAGCGTCCGTCCCCAATCGTAGCGAACCGCCGCGCTCTCCGGCAGATCGTCGAACAATGCGGGCAGATGATCGAGCAGGTCATAGCCGCGCCGCCGCCGGAATTCGGCCGGCAAGTCGCCGGTCCAGCTCGATCCATAGGCTTCGAGACTGTCCGAGAACATCGCATAAGGCGGGCTGGCCTTGGGGAACGCCTGGAGCAGCCGGTCGCCGACCGCACCCAGATAGTGGCGCACCGCGGCGGCATCGGCGTGATCGATGACGAATCCCTCGCCACCGAGCGCCGCGCGCTTGACCTGCTGCCCGGTGCGCCCGGCCACGAACAGCGCGATCGTGCGCGCCGCCGCGGACGGCTCCAGCGCGATCCTATCGCCCGTGAGCGCCAGCCGACGCCCGTCGAGGAACGCCGCGACCACCGCGAAACCCGCCGGCAGCGCGGGGAGCCGCGCCTTCGCCGCGCCGGCGGGCAATGCCAGCTCGACGCGCCGGATATCCGCCGCAGCCTCGGTGATCGGCACGGCCGGCCCGCCGAACGGCCAGCCGGTGCCGACGGTAACGTCGATCCGCATCCCCTCGGCACGCGCGGTCGCGCCCGCATGCGCCAGCCGCGCGACGAACGCATCGGAGAGATAGGGGATGTTGACCAGCTTCGTGTCGGGATCGTCGGGGCTGAGCGGATAGGTCGGCTGCACTTCGAACCCGCCGAACCCGCCCGCCTTCATCGCCCTGATCTCGCGATCGAGTTCTCCGTCGGTGACCGCGGGGCCGAACCACCACCAGCGCACCATAGGCCGCGCGTCCGCGGGCGGATCGACGAAACGGTCCCACAGGCTTTGCGCGGAGGCGGGCGTCGCGAGCAGCAGCGCACCGGCCAAGGCGAAGCGCAGCCCCCGCATCACGACACCGCCTTGCCGTTGACGACAACATTCTCGAACCTGAGGTGCGGCGCATCCGTCACCTCGAGCGTCGCGTTCCGCGTCAGCTGCACGTCGATGTCCTTGAGCACGATCTCCCCGATCTCGGTCTGCCCCGGATTGGGCCGTACGGTGCCGAAGGCCCCGAACCGCCCCTTGATCCCGCTCAGCGTCACGTTGCGCACTGCCGAGCGGGGCGGCGTCTCGCCCTTCAGGTCCTTGTACTGCGTCCAGGGCTGGACGATCAGGATCTTGCCGCCGTCGCTGTCGAGGCTGATGTTGCGCAAATGGATGTCCTCATAGAGCTGCGGCGTGTCCGGCCGCAGCTTGAGCATCAGCAGATTGACTGCGCCGGTCACCGTGCAGTCCTCCACCACTATGTCGCGGACGATCGTCGCCTCGCTGCCGCACGACAGCATCTGGTGCCCGCGCCGGAACACGCAGTTGCGCACGCGCACATGCTCGACCGGCGGACTATCCTTGTCCTCCATCGCATGCGGCCCCTTCGAGCCCTTGGCGGCAATGCAATCGTCGGTGACCGAGAAATAACAGCTTTCGATCAGCACGTTGCGGCAGCTGTCCAGGTCGATCCCGTCGGTGCTCGGCGCCTGCGGATAGTCGTCGGGCACTTCGAAGCGCGCGCCGCGCACCGTCACGCCGTCGCAGCGATAGAGGTGCAGATTCCAGAATTGCGAGTCCTTGAACGTCACGCCTTCGATCGTCACCTCGCGCGAATCCTCGATCAGCGCCAGCCGCGCGCGGGGCAGCCCCAGATTGGGGAAATTGCCCGGGTCGGGCGCCGCCTTGCGCAGCTTCCAGAACAAATCCCACACCGGCCGCCCGGCGCCATCGAACGTCCCCTGTCCCGTGATCCGCAGTCCGTCACAGCCCTTGGCGTTGATCAGCGCGGGCGTGAAACTCGGCTCGAAATGCCCTTCGATCCGCGTCCGCTGCGGCGGGAAATGCGTCATGTCGGTCGTGCATCGGAGGACCGCACCCGCATCGAGATGCAAATGCACGCCAGATTTCAGGAACAGCGCGCCGCTGACGAACACCCCGCGCGGCACGACCACGGTCCCGCCCCCCTCCGCGCCCAGCCGGTCGATCGCCGACTGGATCGGCCTGGTGCTGATCGTGCTCCCGTCGCCGATCGCGCCGAACTCGGTGATCGCGACGCGTTTCTCCTCAAGCCCGCGCCCCACCCCCCGAGTCCCCC
>JAEWCK010000396.1 GCA_023390675.1 Pseudomonadota bacterium | reverse complement strand
GCCTTCAGTTCACCGGCTATCTGCCCACCGAGCGGGTGATCGCCGATCCTCCCCGCGTGATGCTGGTGCCCGATAGCGCGGGCCGCGACGCCGCGTCGCGCGCCGCGCAACTCCGCAAGCGCGCGCTCGCGCATCTGCCGGCCCGCGTCGACCAGGCCGAATTCCCGCGCAACCTCGTCAATTGCGGCGGACCTGTTATCGCCAAGGCAATGACGCGCCTCGCCCGGATCCGCCGGAGCCTGCCGTGAACCGCGCGACGCTCCTCCTCGGACTGGCGCTGCTTACGGCGCTGCTCTTCACCGCCTCGCTGGCCGCCGGAAAGGTCTGGGTGCCGTTCGACGCGTGGTTCTCGCAGGACCCGCGCTGGTGGATCGTCGCCGAGCTGCGCCTGCCGCGCGCGATCCTCGGGCTCGCGATCGGCGCGGCGCTGGGGCTCACCGGCGCGGTGCTCCAGGGCTATCTGCGCAACCCGCTCGCCGATCCCGCCGTGGTCGGAATCTCGTCCAGCGCGGCGCTTGGTGCGGTCGCGGCGATCGTATTGCTTTCGGCGAGCGCGCCGCTCGTCATCTTCGGCTGCGCGATGCTTGCCGCGTGCGGGGCGATGCTGCTCCTCGCCGGCCTCGCCTGGCGCGCGCAGAGCGCCGTCGCGTTCATCCTTGCCGGCACGGTGCTCGCCAGCCTCGCCGGCGCGCTCACGGCCTTCCTCATCTCGGTCGCTCCCAATCCCTATGCCACCGCCGAGATCATCGACTGGATCATGGGCTCGCTCACCGATCGCAGCTTCGCCGAGGTCCAGCTCGCATTGCCGTGCATCGCCGCGGGCTGCGCGCTCCTGCTCTTCACCGGCCGCGCGCTCGACGCGCTGACTCTGGGCGAGGACGCCGCGCGGTCGATGGGGATGCGGCTCGAGCGGACTCAATTGCTCGTCGTGCTCGGCTCGGGGCTCGCGATCGGCGCCGCGGTGGCGGTCACCGGCGTGGTCGGCTTCGTCGGGCTGATCGTCCCCCACCTCCTGCGGCCCTTCGTCGGCGCGAAGCCTTCGGCGCTGCTGCTCCCGAGCGCATTGGGCGGCGCGGCTTTGCTCCTCGCCGCCGACAGTCTCGTCCGCCTCGCTCCCGGCGCGAGCGAGATCCGCCTCGGCGTCGCGATGGCGCTGATCGGCACGCCCTTCTTCTTCGCGCTGCTGCTCCGGATGCGGAGATCGGCATGGATCTGAGCGTCGACAGTCTCGCCGTCAGTCTCGGCGGCCGCCGCGTCCTCGAAGGCGTCAGCGCCGCCTTCGCGCCCGGCAAGGTGACCGCGATCCTCGGCCCCAACGGCTCGGGCAAGTCGACTCTCGTAAAGTCGCTCGCCGGACTGCTCGACGCCGATGCCGGTTTCGCGCGGCTCGGCGGCAAGGTCCTCGCGCGCATCGATTCGCGCGAGCGGGCGCGCACGATCGGCTATCTGCCGCAAGATTCCGCGGTCCATTGGGACGTGCCTGTCGAGAGCCTCGTCGCGCTCGGCCGCCTGCCGCACCGCGCGCCTTTCGCCGGCATGTCGCCCGCCGATCATGCCGCGGTGGCTGAGGCGATGGCGGCGACCGACACGACGCACTTCGCGCGTCGCCTCGTCTCCGAACTCTCGGGCGGCGAGCGCGCGCGCGTGCTGCTGGCGCGCGTCCTCGCGGGCCAGCCGCAATGGCTCCTCGCCGATGAGCCGCTCGCCGCGCTCGATCCTGTGCACCAGCTCGCGCTGCTCGATCGCCTCCGCGCGCTGGCGGACCGCGGCATGGGGGTGATCATCGTCCTCCATGACCTTATCCAGGCCGCGCGCGCCGCGGACGAAGTGCTGCTTCTGCGCGAAGGCCGCGTGATTGCTTTCGGCCCATCGCGCGACGCGCTCGCGCACCAGCCGCTCCGCGACGCTTTCGGCGTCGAGGTCATGGTGGTGCCTGATTCGGAAGGCCGGCTGCTCCCTGTGCCGATCGGTCGCACCAAGGGCTGACAGCCGGGCGCGGCTGTGCCATTGCGCAACAAAATTACACGAGACGAGTCGGGCCCGAGCCCGCCGCGGGAGAGTAGAATGCGCATCATCGACCATTTCATCGCCGGCCATGCAGGCGGCGGCGCCGCGCGCCAGAGCGAGGTTTTCGATCCCAATACCGGCCAGGTCCAGGCGCATGTCGCGCTGGGCGGCAAGGCCGAGCTCGATCGTGCCGTCGCCGCCGCGCAGGCGGCGCAGCCCGGCTGGGCCGCGACCAATCCGCAGCGCCGTGCCCGGGTGATGTTCCGCTTCAAGGAGCTCGTCGAGGCGAACATGGACGAGCTCGCGCACATGCTCAGCTCGGAGCATGGCAAGGTGCTCGCCGACGCGCGCGGCGACGTCCAGCGCGGGCTCGAGGTGATCGAGTTCGCCTGCGGCATCCCGCATGCGCTCAAGGGCGAATATACCCAGGGCGCGGGCCCGGGGATCGACGTCTATTCGATGCGCCAGCCGCTAGGCATCGGCGCAGGGATCACGCCGTTCAATTTTCCGGCGATGATTCCGATGTGGATGTTCGGCGTGGCGATCGCGGTCGGCAATGCCTTCATCCTCAAGCCTTCGGAGCGCGATCCCAGCGTCCCCGTCCGCCTTGCCGAGCTGTTCCGCGAGGCCGGCGCGCCCGAGGGCATCCTCCAGGTCGTCCACGGCGACAAGGAGATGGTCGACGCGATCCTCGATCACCCCGCGATCTCGGCGGTGAGCTTCGTCGGCTCCTCGGACATCGCGCATTACGTCTATCGCCGCGGCGTCGAGGCCGGGAAGCGCGTCCAGGCGATGGGCGGCGCCAAGAACCACGGCATCGTCATGCCCGACGCCGACATGGATCAGGTCGTCGCCGATCTTTCGGGCGCAGCCTTCGGTTCGGCGGGCGAGCGCTGCATGGCGCTGCCGGTCGTCGTGCCTGTCGGCGACAAGACCGCCGACGCGCTGCGCGAGAAGCTGATCCCGGCGATCGAGAAGCTGCGCGTCGGCGTCTCGACCGACGCCGAGGCGCATTACGGCCCCGTGGTCAACGCCGCGCACAAGCAGCGGGTGGAGAACTGGATCCAGACCGGCGTCGACGAAGGCGCGGAGCTGGTGGTCGATGGCCGCGGCTTCACGCTCCAGGGACACGAGCGGGGCTTCTTCATCGGCCCGTCGCTGTTCGATCGCGTCACGCCCGACATGCAATCATACAAGGAGGAAATCTTCGGCCCCGTCCTCCAGATCGTCCGCGCGCCCGATTTCGAGACCGCGGTCCGCCTCCCCAGTGAACATCAGTACGGCAACGGCGTCGCGATCTTCACGCGCAACGGCCATGCCGCGCGCGAATTCGCGCACCGCGTGAATGTCGGGATGGTCGGAATCAACGTGCCGATCCCGGTGCCGGTCGCCTATCATACCTTTGGTGGCTGGAAGCGCTCGGCGTTCGGCGACATCAACCAGCACGGCATGGAGGGTGTCCGCTTCTGGACCAAGACCAAGACGATCACCCAGCGCTGGCCCGACGGCTCGCCTGACGGTGGCAATGCCTTCGTCATTCCCACGATGGGATAGCGTTTCTCCCTCCCGGCAAGGGAGGGGAATCGGTAAGGTGAGCGGATGATCCGGCTGCTGCTCTTCATCGTCGCGTTGATGTTCGCGGTGCGCGCGGACCCGGTATCCAATGCCGGGGCCAGCACGGCGCACGTGCAGGCAAAGAAGCTGATCGCGCTCAGCTTCGACGATGTCCCGCGCGGCCGCGGCGCGTTCTTCACGCCCGACGAGCGCAGCGCGAAGATCATCGAGGCGCTCAAGTCGCGCGGCGTCGAACAGGTCGCCTTCTTCGTCAATCCGGGCCGCATCGTGAATTTCGGCGACGGTATCGGCGCGAAGGAGCGTATCGCCTCCTATGTCGCATCGGGCCACGTCATCGCCGACCACACCTTCACCCATCCGCACCTTTCGGCGGTGAGCGCGGCGGATTTCCTGTCGAACATTGAAGCGGCCGAGGCATGGCTTTCGAAGCAGCCCGGCCGCCGCCCGTGGATGCGTTTTCCCTATCTCGACGAGGGCGGGAAGGACAAGGCCACGCGCGACGCGGTCCGCGCCGGGCTCAAGCGGCGCGGGCTGACCAACGGCTATGTCACGATCGACGCGTCGGACTGGAACATGGAGCAGCTCACCATCGATGCGCGCCGCGATGGCAAGACGATCGACATGCCGGCGCTGCGCGACCTCTATGTCGAGAGCCATGTCCAGTCGGCCGACTTCTCCGACGCGCTCGCGATCCGCACGCTCGGCCGCTCGCCGGTCCATGTCCTGCTGATGCACGAGACCGATATGGCCGCGCTCTTCCTCCCCGATTTGATCGACGCGCTGCGCAAGGACGGCTGGGAGATCGTGACTGCCGACCAGGCCTATGCCGATCCGATCGCAAGCATGGAGCCCGACGTGCCCTCCTCGAACGGGACCCGCATCGAGGCGCTTGCGTGGGCCGAGGGGATCAAGGGCCCGCGCTGGTACGATCGCAACGACACCGACATCGCCGACGCGCTCTATCGCGCACGCGTCCTTCACGAAGAAAAGAAGCCATGACTCAGTTCGACCTCACCGACGAGCAGCGCACCATCCAGGAGATGGCGCGGCAGTTCACTGCCGATGCGATCACTCCGCACGCGGCGGAATGGGACGAGAAGCACATCTTCCCGCGCGAGACGATCAAGGCCGCGGCCGAGCTCGGCTTCGCGTCGATCTACGTGTCGGAGGAGAGTGGCGGCATCGGCCTCGGGCGGCTCGACGCGGCGCTGATCATGGAAGCGATGGCCTATGGCTGCCCCTCGACCAGCGCGTTCATCTCCATCCACAACATGGCGAGCTGGATGATCGACCGGTTCGGCTCGCAGACGGTCAAGGACAAGTACCTGCCCGGCCTGATCACGATGGACCGGCTGGCGAGCTATTGCCTGACCGAGCCGAGTTCGGGGTCGGACGCCGCGGCGCTCAAGACCAAGGCCGTGAAGGACGGCGACGATTATGTCGTCACCGGCTCCAAGCAGTTCATCTCGGGGGGCGGCGAGAACGAAGTCTATGTCTGCATGGTCCGAACCGGCGAGGACGGCCCCAGGGGCATCTCGTGCCTCGTTATCGAGAAGGACATGCCCGGGGTCAGCTTCGGCGCGCAGGAGCGCAAGCTCGGATGGCACAGCCAGCCGACCGCGCAGGTGATGTTCGACGGCGTCCGCGTTCCCGCCGAGAACCTCGTCGGCGGCGAGGGCGAGGGCTTCCGCATCGCGATGATGGGTCTCGACGGCGGGCGGCTCAACATCGGCGCATGTTCGCTGGGCGGGGCGCAGCGCTGCCTCGACGAGGCGATCGCCTATACCAGGGACCGCCAGCAGTTCGGCCGCCCGATCGCCGACTTCCAGAACACCCAGTTCACCCTTGCCGATATGGCAACCGAATTGGAGGCGGCGCGCGCCTTGCTCTATCTCGCCGCCGCCAAGGTCACCGCAGGCGCGCCCGACAAGACGCGCTTCGCCGCAATGGCCAAGCGCCTCGCCACCGATACCGGCAGTTCGGTGGTCGATCGCGCGCTCCAGCTGCACGGCGGATACGGCTATCTGATGGACTATCCGATCGAGCGCTTCTGGCGCGACTTGCGTGTCCATTCGATCCTCGAAGGCACCAATCAGGTGATGCGGATGATCGTCGGCCGCGAGCTGACGCGCCAGTGAGCGACGATCCCGCCAGGCTGTGGCACGACGCCGTCACCGCGATGGGCGAGGCGCTGCGCAAGACCGCGCCCCAGGCTTATGACCCGTTCCAGCTCGCCGGCACGATGGCCGAGTTCACCGCCGGGCTCGCCGCGCGTCCGGCCGAGCTGTTCGACATCCAGATCGAGACCGCGCGCCAGTGGAGCGACTTCTGGACGCGGACGCTCGGCGGGCAGGCGGGCGACAAGCCGCGCGATCGCCGCTTCGCCGCCTCGGCCTGGCAGGAAGATCCCTGGTACCGCACGATCCGCGACGCCTATCTGCTCGCCTCGGATCAGCTGCGCGGGCTTGCGGCCAAGGGGCAGGGCGGGCCAATGGTCCGCTTCCTGCTCGATCAGTATCTGAACGCCGTCAGCCCCAGCAATTTCGCGATGACCAATCCCGAGGTCGTCCAGCGCACGATCGAGACCAGGGGCGCGAACCTCGCGCAAGGCTTCGCGCATCTGCTCGAGGACCTCGCGAGCGGCGAGGGGATCGTCAAGCGCCGCACCGATCCCGACGCGTTCGTGAAGGGCGAGAGCATCGCCGCGACGCCCGGCAAGGTGGTCCACCAGAACCGACTGTTCCAGCTGATCCAGTACGATCCCGCGACGCCCGACGTCGCCGCCGAGCCGCTGCTCTACGTGCCGCCGCTGGTGAACCGCTTCTACATGATCGATCTCGTGCCCCGGCAGAGCCTGGTCAAATGGCTGGTCCATCAGGGCCGCACGGTGTTCGTGATCTCCTGGGTCAACCCGACCGAGGCGCACAAGGATTGCGGCGTCGCCGAATATGTCCTCGAAGGCGTGGTCGAGGCAGTGGACGTGGTGGCGAAGCGCACCGACCATGCCCCCGATCTCTTCGCGTTCTGCCTCGGCGGCACGCTCGTCGCGATCGCGCTGGCGTGGCTCGCCGCCAGCGACCGTGCGAGCGAAGTCAACAGCGCCACGCTAATCGGATCGATGGTCGATTTCGCCGACATGCGCGATTGGGCGGCGTTCGTCCACGAAGCGCATCTCGACGCATTGGAGGCGCATCTCGAGCGGCAGGGCTTCATCGACAGCATCGAGCTTCAGCGGCTGTTCGCCGCAATGCGCGCCAACGATCTGATCTGGTCGTCGGTGGTCAACCACTATCTGCTCGACAAGCCCGCGCCCGCGTCCGACCTGCTCTATTGGTTCGAGGACGGCGCGCGCATCCCCGCGGCGTTCCTCAAATCGTACAATCGCGAGCTTTTGCTAGGCAACAAGCTCCGCGAGCCCGCGGGCTTCGCGGTCGGCGACGTGCCGATCGATCTCGCCGCGATCGTCACGCCGATCCTCGCGATCGCGCTCAAGGACGATCATGTCTCGGCCTGGGAGGCGGTCTATGACGGTGCGAGGCTGCTCGGCGCGGATTTCCTGCTCGGCGGCTCCGGCCACAATGCCGGCGTGATCAACCCGCCCGCCGCCAACAAGCACGGCTACTGGACCAGCGCAGCCCGGCCCGAAACCGCCAGGGAATGGCTTGCAGGCGCCGAGAAGCACGAAGGCTCGTGGTGGCCGCATTGGGACGCATGGCTCAGCGCGCACGGATCGGGCGAACGCGTCCCCGCCCGCGATGTGAAGGACGGAACCGAGCCCGCTCCCGGCTCCTACGCCAAGGCCGCTTGATGACGATGATGACCGACGAAATCCGCGCCTATCGCGAAGGGCTGGCGGGGCGGCTCAGGCTTAACCGGCCCAAGGCGCTCCATTCGCTCGACCTTGCGATGTGCCAGGCGATGACGCGGGCGTTACTCGAATGGCGCGACGATCCCGACATGCGGATCGTGCTGATCGACCATGCCGAAGGCCGCGGCTTCTGCGCGGGCGGAGACGTGGTCGGGATCGCAAAGGGCGTCGAGGGGCATGAGGAGGCGGCGCGCGCCTTCTTCTTCCACGAGTATCGGCTCAACCACCTGATGTACACCTATCCCAAGCC
>JAEWCK010000282.1 GCA_023390675.1 Pseudomonadota bacterium | reverse complement strand
CTGTTCAACCGGCTGGTCGGCAAGCGCCTCGCGCTCGTCGACGACCAGCCGGGGGTGACGCGCGACCGGCGCGAGGGCGAGGCGAACCTGCTCGGGCTCGAATTCCGCGTGATGGACACCGCCGGCTATGAGGACGAGGATGCGGCGACGCTGCCGGGCCGGATGCGCGCGCAGACCGAGGCGGCGGTGCGCGACGCCGATGTCGCGCTGTTCCTGGTCGATGCGCGCGCGGGCGTTACGCCGCTCGACGAGGAGATCGCGCGCTGGCTACGCTCGACCGACCGGCCGATCGTGGTGATGGCCAACAAGGCCGAGGGCCGCGCGGGCGAAGCGGGGGTGATCGAGGCGATGGCGCTGGGACTCGGCGATCCGATCGCTTTTTCGGCCGAGCATGGCGAAGGGGTCGTCGATCTGTTCGAGGCGCTGCTGCCGCACGTCGAGCGCGACGAGGAGGACGAGCCCGAGGACGAAGAATCGCCCGACGCGCCCTTGAAGCTCGCGATCGTCGGGCGGCCGAACGCGGGCAAGTCGACCCTCGTCAACCGGCTGCTCGGCGAGGACCGGATGATAACCGGGCCCGAGGCGGGGATCACGCGCGATTCGATTTCAGTCGACTGGGAATGGGCGGATGCTGAAGGCATTGCCCGCAAGGTGCGGCTGGTCGACACGGCGGGGCTGCGCAAGAAGGCGCGAGTCGAGGAGAAGCTCGAAAAGCTCTCGGTGGCGGACACGCTGCGCTCGATCGACTTCGCCGAAGTCGTCGTGCTGCTGCTCGACGCGACGCGCGGGCTCGAGGTGCAGGACCTCAAGATCGCCGATCGTGTGCTGCAGGAAGGCCGCGCGCTGATCATCGCGCTCAACAAATGGGACGTGGCCGAGAACGCCTCGAGCCTGTTCAACGGCGTCAAGGCCGCGCTCGACGAGGGCCTGGCGCAAGTGAAGGGCGTGCCGCTGCTCACCGTCTCGGCGGTGACGGGCAAGGGGCTCGACGTGCTCATGAAGGTCGCGTTCGAGACGCGCGAGGCGTGGTCGCGCCGCGTCTCGACCGGGCAGCTCAACCGCTGGTTCGAGCGCGCGATCGAGGCCAACCCGCCGCCCGCGCCGGGAGGCAAACGGATCAAGCCGCGCTACGTGACGCAGAACAAGACCCGCCCGCCCAGCTTCGTGCTGTTCGGGACGCGGGTCGATCTGTTGCCGGTCAGCTATCAGCGCTATCTTATCAACGGCTTGCGCCGCGAGTTCGATTTCGGCGCAGTGCCGGTGCGGCTGACGCTGCGTGCGCCCAAAAATCCGTTCGATCGCGAAAAGAGCTGAAAGCCCCTCGCTTCAGACACATATATCAACGGCCTGTTTACATACGCGCCATACAATCAGACCCGTGCCGCAGGGGGTGCGGCGTAAGGGTAAGAGCGCATGATCGGCAATGATCCGCTGGTGAACTGGACGAGCTTCTCGCAGGCTCGCTCGGAACTCGGCGCCAATTTCGTCCGGATCCTGGGTTATTTCCGCGAAGACGGCGTCAAGTCGGTGTCGCAGATCGAAGAGGCGATGCGCGGGCAGAATGCCGCGGCGCTGGTGATCCCTGCGCACACGCTGAAGGGCGAGGCGCGCCAGTTCGGCGCCGATCCGCTCGCCGACCTTGCCGAGACGATCGAAATGACTGCGCGCGCGTGCATCGAGCGTCACGACACGCCGACGAGCGCGCTCGAGCACGTGGTGCGGCTGCGCCCGCTGTTCGAGGAGACGCTGGCATTGCTCGAGCGCGAATCCAACCCGCTGGTCGAGCGCCGCCCCGCCTTTGGCCGCCGCGCCTAGCTCGCTTCCGCAGCTTCGCTGTTGAGCTGGATGTAGTTCTCCAGCCCCATCCGCGCGATCATGTCGAACTGCTTCTCGAGCGTGTCGACATGCTCCTCTTCGCTTTCGAGAATTTCGGCGAGCAAATCGCGCGAGACATAGTCGCGGACGGTCTCGCAATGCGCGATCGCATCCTTGAGGAGCGGGATCGCCTCCATCTCGACCGCGAGATCGGCGCGGAGGATTTCCTCGACCGTCTCGCCGATGCGCAGGCGCCCGAGCAGCTGGAAATTGGGGAGGCCGTCGAGGAAGAGGATGCGCTCGGCCAGCCTGTCGGCGTGCTTCATCTCGTCGATCGATTCGTGGCGCTCGAGCTCGGCGAGCTTCTTGACGCCCCAATTGTCGAGCAAGCGATAGTGCAGCCAATATTGGTTGATCGCGGTGAGCTCGTTCTTGAGCGCCTCGTTCAGATATTCGAGGACCTTGGCGTCGCCCTTCATATGCCCACCTGTTCGCAATTCAGGTTGGCAGGATAGGCGCGCGAGCCGCGCTTTTACAGCGAAAAATGGCGGATTTCTGCGGGTTTCGGCTGTTGCGACTGTTACGCAGCAGCACGCTCTTCGTTGATGATCTCGCGCGCAAAGGGGACGCACTGACCGCATTTGGGCTGCATGCCAAGCGCGCGGTAGGCCTGGCAGGCGCTGGTCGCGCCTTCGCGCGCGGCGGCGCGCACGTCACGTTCCCGAATTGCATTGCAGACGCAGACGACCATTCGACCCTCACAACTCTTGCGCGGGATGTACGGCTATTGAGACTGATTCGCAAGGGTATTGCGACGCGTTTGCAACTTCACGCGCGCGCAGGGCCGCGCATCGGCTCGAACCGAAAGCGCGAGAGGCTGCGCCACGCCCATTCGAGCGGCCCGTAGCGGAAGCGCGCCAGCCACGGCTTCGACCAGAGCAGCATCGCCGCCCAGACGCCCATGACGACGAGATGGCACTGCCAGCGCGACAGTGTGCCGAACCGGTCGAGTCCGTAGCCGTAGAAGAGCGTGGTGCAGATCAGGCTGGTGAGGAGGTAGTTGCTGAACGCCATCCGGCCGGCGGCGGCGATGCGGGTCGTCAGCGCGCCGCCGGGTCGCGCCAGGAGCAGGATCAGGCAGACCCAGCCGAGCATCATCGGCAGGCGGAGCGGCGTGCCGAGCACGAAGGTAGCGAGCAGGACCGGGGCGAGGGCGAAGCCGCTGGCGATCATCCACCAGGCGAGTGCGGCATAGAGCGGGAGCGTGACGCCCCAGCAGACGAGCAGCCAGCGACGGTAGCGCGCACGGGGCCAGGCGCCGGTAAGCATGCCGGTGCGCAATGCGGCCATGCCGAAGAGCATGTAGGCGAGCGTCTCGGGGCCGTAGAGGCCGGCGAGCTGGATCGGGCCGAACCGCGATTCGCGGAAGCGATCGGCAAGGATCGTCGCATAGTCGCCGCGGTAGAGCGCGAGCTCGCGCGCGATCTCGGTGGACGGGGGCGTGCCGAAGCCGCGGATGAGCGATTCGAGCGCGTGCGGGTCGGGAGTCGATTGCCAGAGCGGCGCGGCGACCGCGGCGAAGATGACGGCGTTGGCGCAGGCGAGCATCAGGCCAAGGACGAGCAACCGCTCGACGGGCAGCTTGCGCGAGCGGAAGGCCGCCATGCCGATCAGCGCATAGAGCGCGAGGATGTCGCCTTCCCAGACGAGCCAGAGATGCGCGAGCCCGAAGAGGAGGAGCCAGCCCATCCGGCTGAAATGCGCGACCGCGGGGCTGCGCCCGGCCGCCTCGGCGCGCTCGATCACGAGCAAAGTCGATGCGCCGAACAGCAGCGAGAAGAGCGCGCGCATCCGGCCGTCGAAGAAGACCGCGTTGATGGCCCAGACCGCGAGATCGGCGCCGTGCCAGCCGCCGTAGGCGCGCGGGTTCGAATAGGCAGCCTGCGGCATCGCGAAGCCGATGATGTTGAGCAGGAGGATGCCCATCACCGCGACGCCGCGCAGCGTGTCGAGCGCGGCGATACGCGTGGTTTCGCTCTGGCGGGCGCTCATTCCCTGCGGGCGATCAATCCGATCGGGAGGCCGACCAACACGATGTGCGCGAAGAGTTGCTTGGCGATCTGGGACGCGTTGGGGCTCGGGAAGGGCGAGCCGAAGCGCGCGGGGAGAACCAGACCGTTCATGATCAGCCAGAGCACCACGCCGTAGAGCGCCGCGAAAGCCAGCGTGTGGGCGCGGACGACGGGAACGCGATCGCGGATCGCGATGAAGGCGGCCGCCATCGCCAGCATGATCGCGAAATGGACGGCGAGGCCGAGCGCGCTGCCGGACATGCCCCAGTCGATGGCGGCGGGCGCGGGACCGCTCGCGACGCCGCGGAGCATCGCGGGGATGGATCTGCCCTCCGCCGCCGTGACGATCGCGGCGAAGGCGATGTCGAGCGTGCCCGCGATCAGCGTCGCCAGCGCGATGCGGCGCGCGGCGGTCACCGGTTTTCCTTGCGGATAACGAGCTTCAATCCGGACCAGGTTTCGTCGACCGCGCAGACCTTGATGTCGACCAGCCCCTTGGGGAGGGCGACGTCGCGGATCACGTCCTCGGTGATGTCGGTCTCCAGGCTGGCGGCCTTTTTGGGCCAGGAGACCCAGATGAAGCCGTTGCGGTCGAGCAGCGAGCAGAGCGCGTCGAGCTCGCGGTCGAGCCGGGCGCGTTCGGTGACGAAGAGGTGCGCGGCCTGGAGGCCTTCCGACGCCGCCTCCATCTCCTCGACGCGTAGCTCCTCGGGATCGATCTCGGCGCGCACGCTCTCCGGCATGTTGTGGAACCAGGCGCGGATTCCGGGCTTGAGCCCGAGCTTCTGCGCGAGCGGCGTGCCCGAATAGCCTGCGGTCATCGGCGTCTCCTTTTGGAGAGCTTAACGCGGCGGGGGAGTATCGGCTAGCATCTGCGCGAATCGGAAGAAGGGGAGGCAAGATGTTGTTCATGGCAACGATTCTGGCGGTGGCGGTTCCGCAGGACGCATGTGTGGCAATTCCGTCCGGAGCCACGCTGGCGGACGCGGAGGCGGCGGGGGACGCCTGGTACATCGGCAACGATCCCATCACGATCGAGAAGAAGACCTATGTCAAATACGGGCTGCCGCGCGTGCTCCGGAAGGGGGATGTGGCGCTGCTGACCTCGTACAAGGGCGCGGCGGTCTATGCCGAGGCGGGCAATCCGCAGCGCGAGGTGCTCTATGTGCTGACCAACCTCGCCGGCTGCGAATTCCAGCCCTACCAGATCCGGGAATAAGTCGGGCAGGGCGCATGGCGCTGCCGAAGGCAGGGAACGGTCCCGTTCCCCGGCGAAAGACCGAGCCCGCGCTCGATCCGCAAGCGAGAGGAGGGAACGCATGATCGCATTGATTCTATCGGCGGCGCTGGCGGCCGGCGGCGCGCCGCAGGGCGAGTGCCTGATTTTGCCCGCGACCCCGGGGGCGGCAGAAGAGGCCGCGAACCAGAGCTGGTACGTCAATGGCGAACCGCTCAAATTCTTCGGCACGACCTATGTCAAGGAAGGCAAGCTGAACACGTACAAGCCGGGCGAGCTGAAGCGGTTCGCCGGATGGGGCAAGGTGATTCTCGCCAAGCGCACGGATAAGCCCGCCGAGCCGGCGATCTACGTGCTCACCAACTATTCGCGGTGCGAATTCCACCGCTACCCGGCGAAATAGCGTCAGGCGAGCGCCGCGTCCTCTCCCATCAGCGCGGGGAAGAAGCCTTCGTGCGCGGCGCGGAGGTCGGCGAGCGTCACGCAGAAATCGCCTTCTTCGAGCTCGAAGATGAGGCGATCCCTGATCGTGCGGCCGATCGGGTCGGCGGCGAGGCCGGCCTTGTCGGCGGCGACGAGGAAATCGGCGAGCGATTCGTCGCGGACGGTGACGACGTAGAGGCCCTGGTCCTCCCCGAAGAAGCTGCCGGCGACGCCGAAGGGCTGGGGCTGATCGATAATCGCGCCGATCCCCGAGGCGAGCGCCATCTCGGCAAGCGCGACGGCAAGGCCGCCGTCGGAGACGTCGTGGCAGGCGGTGATGCAGCCCGTGCCGATCGCCGAGCGGACGAAGGCGCCGGTGCGGCGCTCCATCATCAGGTCGACCGGAGGCGGGGGGCCTTCCTCGCGGCCATGGAGCTCGCGCAGCCAGATCGACTGGCCGAGATGGCCGGAGCGTTCGCCCAACGCGATGATGATGTCGCCGGTGCCCTTGAAGGCGATCGTGCAGCTTTTGGTATAGTCCTTGAGCAGCCCGACGCCGCCGATCGCGGGGGTGGGGAGGATCGCCGAGCCGCCGCCGGTGGCCTTGGACTCGTTGTAGAGACTCACGTTTCCACTGACGATGGGGAAGTCGAGCGCGCGGCAGGCCTCCGACATGCCTTCGAGGCAACCGACGATCTGGCCCATGATTTCGGGGCGCTGGGGATTGGCGAAGTTGAGGCAGTTGGTGACCGCGAGCGGGGTGGCGCCGACGGCGGAAAGATTGCGCCACGCCTCCGCGATGGCCTGCTTGCCGCCCTCGACGGGGTCGACGAAGCAATAGCGTGGAGTGCAATCGGTGGTGATCGCGAGGCCCTTCTGCGTGTCGTGGACGCGCACCACCGCGGCGTCGCCGCCGGGGCGCTGGACGGTGTCGGCACCGACCATGTGGTCGTATTGCTCCCAGATCCAGCGGCGCGAGGCGATGTCTGGCGAGGCCATCAGCCTGAGCAGATCGGCGGCCGGATCGGCGCTCTCGGGCACGTCTGTCAGCTCGGCGGGCTTCGGCGTCGGAACGTGCGGGCGATCGTAGAGCGGAGCCTCGTCGGCGAGCGGGGCGAGGGGAATGTCGGCGACGGTGTCGCCCTTCCATTTGAGCACCATCCGCCCGGTGTCGGTGACATGACCGATCACGGCGAAATCGAGTTCCCATTTCTCGAAGATCGCCTTGGCGAAATCCTCGCGGCCGGGCTTGAGGACCATGAGCATGCGCTCCTGGCTCTCGCTCAGCATCATCTCGTAGGGCGTCATGCCCTCTTCGCGCTGGGGGACGTCGTCCATGATCAGCTCGATGCCGACGCCGCCCTTCGACGCCATCTCGACCGAGGAGGAGGTGAGCCCCGCGGCGCCCATGTCCTGGATCGCGACGATCGCGTCCGACGCCATCAGCTCAAGGCAGGCCTCGATCAGGAGCTTTTCGGTGAAGGGATCGCCGACCTGGACGGTGGGGCGCTTCTCCTCGCTGTCCTCGCCGAAATCGGCGGAGGCCATGGTGGCGCCGTGGATGCCGTCGCGACCGGTCTTCGAGCCGACATAGACGATCGGATTGCCGACACCGCTCGCGGCCGAATAGAAGATCTTGTCCTGCTCGGCGACGCCGACGGTCATCGCGTTGACGAGGATGTTGCCGTCATAGGCCGGGTGGAAATTGACTTCGCCGCCCACGGTCGGGACTCCGACGCAATTGCCGTAGCCGCCGATGCCGTGGACCACGCCCGCGATCAGGTGGCGCATCTTGGGATGGTCGGGTCGGCCGAAGCGGAGCGCGTTCAGATTGGCGACCGGGCGCGCGCCCATCGTGAAGACGTCGCGCAGGATGCCGCCGACGCCCGTCGCCGCGCCCTGATAGGGCTCGATGTACGACGGGTGGTTGTGGCTCTCCATCTTGAAGATCGCCGCCTGCCCGTCGCCGATGTCGATCACCCCGGCATTCTCGCCGGGGCCGCAGATCACCTGCGGGCCGGTGGTGGGAAGCTTCTTCAGATGGATGCGGCTCGATTTGTAGCTGCAATGCTCGGACCACATCACCGAGAAGATGCCGAGCTCGACGAGGTTGGGCTCGCGGCCCATCGCGTGCAGGACGCGGTCATATTCCTCGGGGGACAGGCCGTGCTCGGCGACGATCTCGGGCGTGATCTGGCTCATGCGCGAGCCCATAGCGAGCGCATGCGGTCGCGTCACCCCGCCGCTGGACATTGCGCGGGCGGCGGCGCTACGAGGTCGCCGGCAAGGGTTTTTCCGGTGCAGAGCATTCGCGTATGAGTCGTCACTGGATCGAAAGCGCCGCGCTCCCGGCGGTCGGGCGCGTGCCGATGGGCTGGGCGACCAGCCTCGAAGTGATGCCATCGGCGCCCGAGCCCGCCGCGCTGCCGCCGATGCCCGCGGCATGGGAATGCGATCTTTCGGACGATTCGCTGCGCTGGACGACGGGCGTGTTCGAGCTGTTCGGCCTTCCGCCCGACCAGCCCGTGCGGCGCGACGACGTGGTCGCGATGTACAGCGAGGATTCGCGCGCCGAGCTCGATCGGCTGCGCAGCGAAGCGATCGCGACTTGCGGCAGCTTCACCTTCGAGGCGGAAATTCGCCGCGCCGACGGCGAGCCGCGCTGGCTGCGCATCACCGCCGACGTGGAGGCGCGTGACGGACGGGCGGCGTATCTCTACGGGCTGAAGCAGGACATCACGCATCTGAAGCGCGCAAAGGCGGGCTGAGCGTTTCGCGCAGATGGCGGAACTGGACTCGTGCTCCTGCGGAAGCAGGAGCCCAGAGCCACAGCGACGACCGAGAAACCTTTGGCTCCTGCTTTCGCAGGAGCGCGGACTAGAGGATCTCGCGAATCTTTTCGGGCGGGCGGCCGAGGCGGGCGCCCTTTTCGGTTACCACCAGCGCGCGCTCGATGAGAATCGGGTTGGCGGCCATCGCGTCGAGGATCGCGTCGTCGTCGGCGCCCTTCAGGGGTTTGGCGTCGTCCTCGCCCATGCGGAGCCCCTCGCGCGCGGTCATTCCGGCGCGCTCGAACAGGTCCTTCAACGTCTCGCGGGTCGGCGGGGTCTTGAGATACTCGATCACTTCGACGTCGACGCCCCGCGTCTCCTCGAGGATCGCCAGCGCCTCGCGCGACTTCGAGCAGCGGGGATTGTGGTAGATGGTGGCCTTCATGATTTCTCCGTCACTCCGGCGGAAGCCGGAGTCCCTTGCCGCGCGAGATCCCGGCTTTCGCCGGGATGACGGTTAGCTGGCGCCGTCCTGCTTCGCGAGCCACTCCTCGAGCCACTTGATCGTGTAGTTGCCCGCCTGGAAATCGGGGTCGTCGAGCAGCGCCTGGTGGAGGGGAATCGTGGTCTTCATCCCGTCGATCACGAATTCCTCGAGCGCGCGGCGGAGACGCCTGAGCGCGCCGGCGCGCGTGGTGCCGTAAACGATCAGCTTGGCGATCATCGAGTCGTAATAAGGCGGCACCTTGTAGCCGGCATAGAGCCCCGAATCGACGCGGACGTTCATGCCGCCCGGCGCGTGATACTGCTTCACGAGGCCCGGCGAGGGGGCGAAGGTGCGCGGATCCTCGGCGTTGATGCGGCATTCGAT
>JAEWCK010000252.1 GCA_023390675.1 Pseudomonadota bacterium | reverse complement strand
GTTCAGCGCCTCGTCGTAATCCACGCCCGGGAAGATCGACGCGGCATGGCCGTCGCCGCCAACGCCGAGCAGGCAGAGATCGAGCGGCCAGTGGAGGTCCTGGAGGATCGCATCGGCGGCGCGGCCCGCCGCCTTATAGTCCGCGACGGTGGCGCTGATCAGCGGGATCACGCGCGCGCCCTTGGGGATGAAGACCTTGCCGATCGCCGTGACGTTGGAGAGCGGATCGCCGAGCGGGACGAGGCGATCGTCGCCGGGGACGATCGTCACGCGCTTCCAGTCGATCTTCGCGCTCGCAAGCTTATCGTAGATCGGAAGCGGGGTCTTGCCGCCCGCCAGCGCGATCACCGCCGCGCCGCGCGCATCGATCGCGCTTTCGATGATGAAGCCGATGTCGCCGGCGACGGCCTCGGCCATCTCGTCGGCATCGTCATATTCCCACCATTCGATCTCGGTCGTCATTTCAGCTCCTGCAATTGGTGGGCCCGCGCCTTCATATGGGTTCGCGGCGCTATTCGTTCCACGTCACGCCGTCGCGTTCGGTCAGCGCGACCGAGGACGAGGGGCCCCAGCTTCCCGACGCATAGGGCCTGGGCCTGACGTCGTTCGCCTTCCAGCCTTCGCGGATCGCGTCGATCCACGCCCATTGCGCCTCGACCTCGTCGCGGCGGACGAAGAGCGTCGGATCGCCCTCGATCAGGTCGAGGAACAGCCGTTCGTACGCGATGCGGCGACGCGTGCCGGCGAATTCGTGCTCGAGGCTCAGGTTGAGCGGGACTTCCTTGAGGCGGATGCCCTCGCGATCGAGCCCGGGCTGCTTCGCCATGACGAGCAGCTGGATGTACTCCTCGGGCTGCAGTCGGATGACGAGGACATTGGGCTGGAGCGTGCCGCCGCGATCGGCGAAGATCGAGTGGGGCACGGGTTTGAACTGGATGACGATCTCGCTGCGCCGCTCGGCGAGACGCTTGCCGGTGCGCAGGTAGAAGGGCACGCCGTGCCAGCGCCAATTATCGATGTTCGCCTTGATCGCGACGAAAGTCTCGGTGTCCGACGGCTTTTCGAGATCGGTGTCGTAGGAACGGACGATCTCGCCCTTGACTGCGCCGCCGCCATATTGGCCGGTGACGGTGAGCTTCTCGGCGTCGGCGCCCGCGATCGGGCGGAGAGAGCGCAGCACCTTCACCTTCTCGTCGCGAATCGCCGTGCCGTCGAAGCGGGCGGGGGGCTCCATCGCGATCAGCGCGACCAGCTGGAGCATGTGGTTCTGGACCATGTCCCTGAGCGCGCCGACATCGTCATAATAGCCGGCGCGGCCTTCGAGCCCCACCGTCTCCGAGACGGTGATCTGGACGTGATCGATCCCCTGCGCGTTCCACACCGGCTCGAACAGCGAATTGCCGAAGCGCAGCGCGAGGATGTTCTGGACCGTTTCCTTGCCGAGATAATGGTCGATCCGGAAGGTGCGCTCCTCGGGAAAGGCTTCGGCGACGATGTCGTTGACCTCGCGGCTCGACTTCAGGTCGAAGCCGAGCGGCTTCTCAAGTCCGATGCGGACGTTCGAGCCCGTCAGGCCGGCCGATTCGAGGCCCTTGATCGTCGGGCCGAACAGCGACGGCGCGGTCGACAGGAAGATCGCGAGCCCGCCCGCGATGTCGCCGAGCTTGTCCCTGAGCGCGGCGAAGCCGTCGGTCTTCGAGGCGTCGAGCGGGACGTAGTGCAGCCGCTCGAGAAAGCTCGCGACAGCGCTGTCATCTTTCCTGTCGGCAGGAAGGAACTCGTCGAGCGCAGCGCGGGCGAATTCGCGGTAGCCGGCATCGTCCTTGTCCGAGCGCGCAGTGCCGGTGATCGTCAGCCCTTCGGGAAGCAGCCCATCGGCGTGGAGGCCGTAGAGCGAGGGGAGCAGCATCCGCTGGGCGAGATCGCCCGTGGCGCCGAACAGCAGCAATTTCCCCACGCTCTGATGCATCGAACGCCTCTCTCCGTCGTGTCGCCCCGGCGAGACACCAAGCGCGCCCAAAGATCAAGGGCGGGACGGCGGCATACGTATTTGCCGGGCTAAAGCACCAGCCCCGCAACCGGATCGAGCCCGGCCATGATGTTGAGGTTCTGTACCGCGGCGCCCGCGGCGCCCTTGCCGAGATTGTCGAGCGTCGCGACGAGCCGCGCCTGGCCGGTCTCGATATTGCCGAAGACCCGCAACGAGAGCCGATCGGTGCCCGCATCCTCCTCGATCGTCACGGTCGCGACATCCGCGGGAAGCACGCGGACGAGCGGATAATCCTTATATGCCTCGCGCAGCGTGTTCTCGACCGCCTCGATCGAGGGACGGCGCGTGAAGGCGTGCAAGGGCAGGGGCACCTCGACGATCATCCCGCGATAGGTACGGGCCACGGCCGGAAGGAAGATCGGCGGATGCGCGATGCGGGCGTGCTTCTGCATCTCCGGCACATGCTTGTGCGCAAGGCCGAGGCCATAGGTGCGGAACGCGGTGTCGGTGAAATTCTCCGCCTTCTCGTCCTCGAACTCGGCGATCATCGACTTGCCGCCGCCCGAATAGCCCGAGATCGCATTGACGCTCAGCGGATAATCGTGCGGCACCAGCCCCGCGCGGACCAGCGGGCGGACGAGTGCAAGGAAGCCGGTGGGATAGCAGCCGGGATTGCTCACCCGCGTCGATTCGGCGATCGCCGCCATCTGGCCGGGCTCGAGCTCGGCGAAGCCATAGGTCCAGCCATCCGCGACGCGGTGCGCGGTCGAGGCGTCGATCACCCGGACCTTGTCGGCGCGGATCATCGCGACGGCTTCGCGCGCGGCATCGTCGGGCAGGCAGAGGATGACGAAATCGGCCGAATTGAGCGCTTCCTCGCGCTTCTTCGCGTTCTTGCGCGATTTCTCGTCGAGGACGATCTGCTCGAGCTCGGGGCGGCCCTCCAGCCGCTCGCGGATTTCGAGGCCGGTGGTGCCGACGGCGCCGTCGATGAACACGCGAATCGTCACGCGCGCGCGCCTTGCAGCGCAGTGGCGTCGATATAGCCGACCAGCTTCGCCTTGGGCGCAGTACCCCATGCGCGACTGCCCGAGAGCTCGAGCACTTCGAAGACGTCGCCCGCCGCCAGCTCGGCGATCGATTCGCCTGCCGGCGCATCGCGCAGCGTGGCGGGCCGGGCGAGCGTGCGTGGCATCGGCGCGGCATAATGCGGCGCGAAGACACGATCGGCGAGTCGGATATCGGCCAGGTCTCCGCGCACGGCATCGACGCGCGGGTCGATCGGCGTGGACGGCCCCCTGAGCGCGAAGCGCTTACGCGTGGGCCCTGCGGGCGACTGGTTCGCTGATCTGCTCGCCCGCGAGGAAATGCCCGAACTCTGCAAGAAACTCTGCCCCTTCCGCGGTCTTGGCGACGAAGATGTTGCGTTTGTCGGTATCGTCGCGCTGGCGGCGCAGATAGCCGAGCGTGCCCAGTCTGTTCAAGGCGCGCGTCACGACGGGCTTCGACACGTTGAGCGCGCGGGCCAATCCGCGCACCGTATGTGGCCCTGGCTCAAGATAAACGAGCATCAGCAGCGCCATCTGTCGATTGGTGAGATCGGGCTCGCCCGAGCGCACATAGTCGATCAGTGTGTTCTTCCACGAGGAAAGCGAGCGGTCCGTCATCGCGTTCACGGCTTCTACTCTGTTGTTACGGCCCCGGCACACTCGGAGTCACTGTCCAGAACGCATGCGAACCGTTCAGGTTTCAGTTGCGCGGGCGAAATGTTACATTCGTGTTGAGGATGCCACAGGCGGCGGAGACGCCATGGTTGATCCGGGCGGGCGGCTCCCCTATGTGCCGCCTTTCTCCAAGAGGTTCCGGCGCTTTTCATGTTCACCTTCCTGCTCGTCGTCCAGGCTATCATCGCGGCCATGCTCGTGACCGTGATCCTCATGCAGCGCTCGGAAGGTGGCGGCCTTACTTCGGGCGGCAGCCCGTCGGGGCTGATGTCGGCGCGCGGCGCGGCGGACTTCCTCACCCGCTCGACGGCGATCCTCGCGACCCTGTTCATCGGAATGAGCATCCTGCTCGCGTTCTTGGCGGCGAATCACCATTCGGCGACGATCGACACTTCGGGCGCGAAGGCTCCCGCTGCTGCGCCGCTGGCCATCCAGACTCCGGGTGCGGCGGTGCCGTTTGCCGGCGGCAATTCGGCGGCGCCGGCCGCTCCGGCCCCGGCGGCTTCGGCTCCTGCCGGCGCGCCGGGCAATTCGAGCGTCCCGCTCGCGCAATAAGCCGCAATAAGCATCGTGGGCCCGGTACGGCCGGGCCATTCCAAAAATTTATGCCCGGCGGCGGATTCGGACGCTTGCCGCCGCGCGTCCAAACACGTTAGGCGTTTTCTCCCATGGCGCGGTATATCTTCATCACCGGCGGCGTGGTCTCCTCGCTCGGCAAGGGTCTCATGGCAGCGAGCCTCGCGGCTCTCCTGCAGGCGCGCGGCTATCGGGTGCGCATCCGCAAGTTCGATCCCTATCTGAATGTCGATCCCGGCACGATGTCGCCGCACCAACATGGCGAGGTGTACGTCACCGACGACGGCGCGGAGACCGATCTCGACCTGGGGCATTACGAGCGCTTCACCGGCGTCGCGTCGCGCCAGAGCGACAACATTACCTCGGGCCGCATCTACAAGACGATCATCGAGCGCGAGCGGCGTGGCGACTATCTCGGCGCCACTGTACAGGTGATCCCGCACGTCACCGATGCGATCAAGGCTTTCGCGCAGGCCGACACCGACGACCTCGACTTCGTGCTGTGCGAGATCGGCGGGACGGTGGGTGACATCGAATCGCTGCCCTTTATCGAGGCGATCCGCCAGCTGCGGAACGATCTCGGTCGCGGCCAGACGGTCAGCGTCCACCTGACGCTGGTGCCCTATATCGCCGCCGCCGGCGAGTTGAAGACCAAGCCCACCCAGCACAGCGTGCGCGAGCTCGCCTCGCTTGGCGTCCATGCCGACGTCATCGTCTGTCGCAGCGAGAAGCCGCTGCCCGCGGGCGAGCGCGCCAAGATCGCGTTGTTCTGCAACGTGCCCGCGTCTTCGGTAATCCCGGCGCTCGATGCGAAGAGCATCTATGCGGTGCCGCTCCAATACCATGCCGAAGGGCTCGACGTCGAAGTGCTGCGCGCGTTCGGGATCGAGGCGGGAGGATCGCCGGATCTCAGTCGCTGGGAGCAGATCGTCCATCGCCTCGAGAATCCCGAGGGCGAAGTCACGATCGGCGTGGTCGGCAAATATATGGGCGTGCCCGACGCTTATAAGTCGCTGACCGAGGCGCTGGTGCATGGCGGCATCGCCAACCGGGTGAAGGTCAATCTCGAGTGGCTCGACGCCGAACTGTTCGAGAAGGACGAGGCGGAAATCGCTGCGACGCTCGAGCCGCTGCACGGCATCCTCGTCCCCGGCGGGTTCGGTGAGCGCGGCAGCGAAGGCAAGATCGCCAGCGTGCGCTTTGCGCGCGAACGCAATGTGCCCTTCTTCGGCATCTGCCTTGGCATGCAGATGGCGTGCATCGAGGGCGCGCGGAACACGGCGGGGATCGGTGAGGCGTCGTCCACCGAGTTCGGGCCGACGCGCGAGCCGGTGGTCGGCATCATCACCGAATGGATGAGCGAAGAGGGCATCCAGACGCGCGAGGAAGGCGGCGACCTGGGCGGCACGATGCGGCTGGGCGCCT
>JAEWCK010000185.1 GCA_023390675.1 Pseudomonadota bacterium | reverse complement strand
TCACTGCCGTAGACTTCCTCGAGACGCTCGATGTGCCCGCTTACAAGATCGCCTCGTTCGAGAACACCGATCTGCCGCTGATCGAGAAGGTGGCTTCGACCGGCAAGCCGATGATCATCTCGAACGGCATGGCGACCGTCGCCGAGATCGGGGAGGCCGTCGCGGCGGCGCGCCGCGGCGGCGCGAAGAACGTCGTGCTGCTCAAATGCACGAGCACCTATCCGGCGACCCCCGCCAACAGCAACCTGGCAACGATCCCCAACCTCGCCGAGACCTTCGGCTGCGACGTCGGCCTGTCCGATCACACGATGGGCTGCGGCGTGGCGGTCGCGTCGGTCGCGCTCGGGGCTTGCGTCATCGAGAAGCATTTCACGCTGCGTCGCGCCGATGGCGGCGTCGACAGCGCCTTCTCGATGGAGCCGCACGAATTCAAGATGATGCGCGAGGAAGTCGATCGCGCGTGGCAGGCGATGGGCAAGGTCACCTATGGCGGCACGGCCGCCGAGGAAGGCTCGCGCATCTTTCGCCGCTCGCTCTACATCTCGGACGACGTGCGCGCCGGCGACATCCTCACCGAGCGCAACCTGCGCGCGGTTCGCCCGGGCTTCGGGCTGCCGCCCAAGTTCCTGGGCGTGCTGCTCGGCAAGCGTGTCGCGCGTGACCTGCCCGCCGGCACCGCGACCGACTGGTCGATCTTCCTGCCGGAAAGCTGATGTTCTATGATCCAGCCTTCACTCCGGTGAAATGCGCGGTCGGAATTTCATCGTGTCGTGTCGGCACGGGATTTAGCGGGGCTTAATTTCGATGTCTTGGGGGAAAAAGGCGCTACTCAAATTCCGGGACGCCAATGTGGCGCTATCGTGGAAGACCACTCCAGCGCAGCTTTGGGAAACGCGCGCGTTCGCGATCTATGATCTTGTAGCGCGAGGTCTGCTCGGCAGGCCCGGCGTTAATTCGGTGATCGACGTGGGCGGAGGGCGGACTTGGTATTTCGGTAAGGAATGGTGGCGCAATCCGGACTTCAGGCTGCTCGGCGTCGACGTCGATCCGGATGAGCTCGCGCTCAACCCCGATCTCGACGATGCGATCGCGGTGGACGTCTGCGAAACGCTTGGCGTTCCGGATAACTCGATCGATCTTCTGCTTTGCCGTGCTGTTGTGGAGCATCTACACGATACCGGCGCGTTTCTTCGGAACGTCCATCGCGCATTGAAGCCCGGTGGCTCGGCGGCATTCGTCTTCGCCAATCCGTGGTCGCCGCCCATGATCCTGAACCGGATGATCGGACATGGAGTGGCTGAGAAGCTGCTGCTGGCGCTGGTTCCCGGGACTGCAGGCTATGGCGGCTTCAAGGCTTACTACAACAAATGCACATTCTCCACCTTCAAGAAGGAAGTGGAGGCGCTGGGATTCAAGATCGACTATCAATACGCATCTTATTATTCGAGCTCCTATTTTCAGTTCTTCTGGCCGGTGCATATGCTGAGCATTCTCTCCGACCTACTGCGGCAATCGCTGTCGATCCGGAATCTCAGCCAGCTTAACCTGTTCGTCGTCACGAAGCAGGGCGAGCCGGTGGCGGCTGCTGATGCCGAGACCGCGCAAGCGACGCTCCAGACCGACCGCTGATGTTTTACGATCCCGTAAAGCTGGCGTTGTGGGGCGTAGTCGCCTGGTTCGTGGTGTGGCTTATTACGCCGGTCGACGTGACCGGCGATCTTGCGATCGGCGCGCTGCTATATACGGTGGTTGGCTATGCGCTGCTGATTGCCGGAGCGACCATGGCGAGGCGCCCCGAGATGGAGCTGCCGGGCGCATTTCCGAATGAACCGTGGGACAAGTCGCTCCACCTCGGTCTCTTCTGGTGGACGACGGGGCTCGGAGCAATTGGCATGGCCTTGCGCTCCTACGACCGCATATTCCTGCGAGGCGTCGAATATGGTGCCAATGCGCTCGAATTCAGAGAGGCGCTGGCGAATTCGTCGTCGAGCTGGGCCGGAATTACCGGGGGCGTGTTGTTTCCGCTTTGTCTAATTCCGTTAATGCTCCTGTTCGCCTCGACGGCGCGCAAATCCAAACCCTTGCTCGCTGTCTCGATCATCGTCTTTGCGCTTCCAGTGGTGGAAAGCCTCTTCCAGCTCTCGCGCTCCTTCCTGATCCTTAGTCTCGGGCTGGCATTCGCGACCGTCGTGATCACTCGCTATCGCGGTCGGCCGGTCAACCGCCGCCTCGTCACCATCTCCTTGGCCGGCATGCTGGCGATGCTGCTGGCATCGACCGTCATTTTCTCCGCGAGGCTCGAGGCAGGAGAGGCGCGCCTCTCCGACAGCGTCTTCGATTCGGTCTATGCAGCTTGGCTGCAACCGAACCAGGCGGCGCGCGAGGCAATCAGCTCCGGCAGCGATGCCGAAGCCTTCGTGACCTTGGCGGTGCTGCCGAATGGCATGTACTATATTTCCGGGCTGTACGAATTCAGCGCGCTGTGGCTGCGGCCTGACGGACAGGTCTTCGCGAACGGACAGATTAGTTTCTATCCATTTGTACGCGTTATTTATTCCGTATTGGGTATCGATCAGCTCACCCCGGACCAAGTCGAGGACTATGTGTATCGTGACGGCGTCTTCCAAACCTTTTTTGGACCTCTGTGGGTGGATTTTGGCTGGATTGGGCCGTTCCTGTTGTTTCCCTTCGGCTATCTGATCAAGCGGCTTTCCTATCGCGTACGCGCAGGTTCGGTCGCAGTGCTCCCGATCTATGTTTATCTGGCGATCGTGATTTTCTTCATGCCGGTCGTGAATTTTTTGACCGGCGGTCTCGGCATGCTCGCGGTGTTGTCGTTTGTCACGTTCGCAGTCGTGGCGGCTCATATCCGAGCCAAAACAATGGTTTCCGCATCGCAACCTGCGTGACGTGGGCGCGGCGAAGAATGTTGCGCGGTTCTTCGCTGCCACCTAAGGAGCGCGGGCTGTTTTTCGGGGGCTTGGGAAGAAGATGAGTTTGCCGCGCCGCATCTTGGGAAGTGCACCCGCAAGGGCGGCCACTTGGGGCGTCATGTATGTAAGCCGGACCGTGTCGCGCCTTGCGAATTTTTGCCGAGCGCGCGCGCTCTTCCCGCACTCGGACGTGATCATTCATTGGTCTACCGAGGTAAAGTGCCCGGAAAACGTCACGCTGGGGAAGCGCGTCGTCATTGGACCGGGTTGCACTGTCGGCGCGCAGGCGCCGATCCATCTCGGCGATGACGTGCTCCTGTCGAAGGGCGTATTCATCGATACCGGCACCGCCGACATCAGCACGCCCGTTCCCTACGCACGCATGTCCAAGCCGATCCGGATCGAGGACGGAGTCTGGCTGGGGGCGTATGCTATGGTTATGGCGGGGGTGACGATCGGTGCAAACTCGATCATCGCGGCGGGGGTGATCGTGCGCAAGAATGTGCCGCCCGGCTCGTTCGTCGTCGACGAGCGGCCGCGCGTCCAGTCGTTCACGCGGTAGGAGCGGCGCATGCCCGACAGTGTACGCGTTCTGGCGATGGACGAAATCGAGCCCGGCCTGACCGCCGAATTCGAGTGGCAAGTCGCCGAAGCCGATCTCGACGCCTTCGCGGCGCTGAGCGGCGACCGCAACCCGCTCCACATGGACACCGAGTTCGCGCGCAGCCGCGGCTTCCCCGACCGCGCCTCGCACGGCTATCTGTTCGGCGCGAAGGTGTCGGCGCTGGTCGGCATGCTGCTGCCCGGACGCGATTGCCTGATCCTGGAAACCGGGCTGGCCTTTCCCAAGCCTATCCACCCGGGCGATCGGATCCTCGTTTCGGGCGAAGTGGAATCGGTGTCGCGCGAGAACAACATATTGCGAGTCAAGGTGCGCGGCTGGCGCATCGAAGGCGAGCGCAAGGTGCTCGTCGCCAGAGGATTTGTGTTGTGTCAAAACCGGTAGCGATCTTCGGGGCCACGGGCGGAATCGGCGAAGGCTGCGCGCGGACACTCCATGCGGAGGGCAAGCCGGTGATCCTGCTCGGCCGTCGGCAGGAAAAGCTCGACACACTGGCACGCGAGACCGGTGTCGCCCAAGCCGACACGATCGTCTGCGACGTCACCGACCGGGAGTCGCTCGACCGGGCCGTCGCCGCAATCAGCGAGCGGCACGGCGGGCTGGCGGGCGTGATCTTCTCGGTCGCGGTGCCCTTCGCCAATCGGCTCGCGCACCGCACGCCCTGGGAAGCGTTCGCTACACAGATCGACAGCCAGCTCAAGGCGCTGCATCAGGTGGCGACGGCGACCATGCCGCTGCTCAAGGAAGCGAAAGGCCGGCTGATCGTTATCAGCACCGAGTTCGCCGTCGCGCCGCCGCCGATCAAGACCGCGCCCTATTCCGCCGCCAAGGCGGCGATGACCAGCTATGCGCAGGTGATCGCGCAGGAATGGCTGCGGCACGACATTCGCGTCCACATCGTCGCGCCTGGGATGGTGCGCACCGAATTGATCGGCGACATGCCGGACGCGTTCCTCGACCAGGTCGCCGCCGGGATGCCCGAAGCCATGCTCACGCGCGTCGAGGACGTCACCGGCATCGTGTCCTTCTGCCTGACCGATGCCGCCGATACGCTTTACGGCACGCCGATCCGCGTGACGCGGGGTGCGCGATGACCGCCTCTGCGATCGACACGCTTCACGCCGCCGCCAAGGCGCTGGACACCGGGACGCCTGATTCCGATGAGCTGCAGCGGATCGGCCGACGGCTCGGCAAGGCGCTGCGGTCTGGCGAGACGGCCACGCCGGTGCGCCGCGTCGTCATCGTCTCGAGCTTTCTCACCGACATGCTCGCCGATGGGCTGGCGGGGTCGCTGCTGCGCCACGACCTCGTCTGCGCGATGCAGCCCGCGCCTTATGGCGCGCTGCCCTCGGCGCTGGTCGCCGGCGGAATCGATCCGGCGGACGTGACCGTGCTGCTTCCCACGCACCGCGATTT
>JAEWCK010000172.1 GCA_023390675.1 Pseudomonadota bacterium | reverse complement strand
GATCGAGATTGACCAGGGTCACCGCGGTCTCGTCGGCGGTCAGCGTGTCGACCAGCGCCGCGACGTCCTCGGGCAGCCCGGCGCGGCGCGCGACCGGATCGAAATAGCGCAGCCGCGCATAGAGCGGCGCCCCGCCGACGCTCGGCGAGGTCGAGGCCCAGCCCGGGCGGCCGATGTGGAGCCCGCCCATGGTGAGCTCGATCAGCGCGGTCACCGCCGCGGGGTTCTTGTCCATCGGATTGTCGGCGAGCCGCGTGTCGGGCGTGCTCGTATCCGCGCGCTGGCGCTCGGCGGCGTCGTGGATTCGCGTCAGGTCCTTCCGCATCGCCTCGCCCGGATAGCCCGGGTTCTTGCCGTCGAGGAAGGCGATCCACGGATGCTCGATCGCCTTGCCCGCTCGCGCGCGGTCGCCCGGCTTCATCGACATGTACCAGATCTCGAGGACGTTCGGCATATAGTCGCCTGGCGTGTAGCTGTACCACCCGTCGGGCCCGTACATGCGCGGCGTGGAGGGCTTGCCGTCGATCGTCTTGCGCTGGGCGTTGATCGTGTCGGTCTGCTTGCGCCACACGTCGAGATACTTGTCGTCGCCGGTCAGGACATAGGCGTTCATGAAGGCGAGGATCGCGCGCGGCACGCGGTTGCGGTCCTCGCGCACGCCGGTCTGCGGGATCACCGGGCTGAACCCCCAGCCGTAGACGCCGCCCCACCAATGCCCGTCCGCCGCGCCGCCGATCGTGCCGTCGAGCCCGATGTTCGAGGGCAGGACGTTGTTGTTCGCCCGCGCGCGCTCGGCCCAGGCATCGACATAGCTGAGCAGCCAGTTCCGGTACTGCGGCTCGTGGTCGATCATGTACGCATTGAACGCGAGCGTGGTCGACAGCAGGTTGAGCGGACTGTCGCCCACCACCGAGCCATAGTCGCGGTAGTGGCCGAGCGTCTCCTCATAGGTACGCTCGCCGTGACCGAGATCGAAGCGGTGATCGACTTCGAACGGATCGCCCGCCCATTCCTGCGGCGTGGCGGGGCGGAGCAGGGGGCCGCGGCTGCCGTTGAAGACGCTGCGGATGATCCGGACCTTCGGATCGTAATTGGGCGCGGCCGGATCGATGCCCATGTACATGCCGGCATAGCGCCGCGCGCGCGCCTGAAAGTTCGGGCTGTCGGGGTCGGACAGGCCCTGGACGTTGAACAGCGTCAGGAACTCCGCATGATGCTGCCAGTCGAGCATCGCGGGGAATTCGCGATAATACATGCCGTCGCGGCCGAACTCGACTTCCCTGGTCTTGGCTTGGGTATATTGGCGCAGATGCGCTTCCCACGCCCGGGTGTAGAGCGTCTTGATGCGCTCGGCGCCGCCCAGCGCGTGGAGCAGCGGCCAGTTGTTGACGTTCTCGATCGCGTCGTCGGGGCCGTCGTTCGCGCCCCAGCGCTCGTAGACTTCGAGATAGCCGCGATCGTCGAAATATTTGTCGAAGAACGCCTCGCAGGCGACGGCATTGGCGCGCAGCAGCTCGCGCTCGAGCACCGCCCAGTCGGGCGCGGGCATCGGCGTGTCGATCTCGAGCGCGGCCGTCAGTTCGCCGTCGCCGGGGCGCGCCACCCCGGGCAGCGCGACGCCCAGCGCCGCGGAGGAAGCGCCCGCGAGGAAGGCGTGGCGGGAGGCGGTTCGCATCATGGGGCTCCGGCGGGCTTGAGAGTGAGGCGCTCGATCTTGCCGACGATCAGGAAATAGGCGGCGATCACCAGCACGCAGTGGACGCCGACGAACCACAGGGCGCCGTCGAACGACCCCGTCGCGGCGACGATGTAGCCGATCACGATCGGCGTCACGATTCCGGCCGAGTTGCCGACGGTGTTGAAGATGCCGCCGGTCACGCCGACCAGCTCGCGCGGTGAGGTGTCGGAGACCACTGCCCAGCCGAGCGACGCCACGCCTTTGCCGAAGAAGGCCAGCGCCATCACGACGATCACCAGCCAGCCCTGCTGGATGTAGACGCAGGCGATGATCGTCGAGGCGAGGATCATGCCGATCAGCAGGGGAACCTTGCGCGCGACGTCGAGCGATCCGGTGCGCTTGAGCAGCCAGTCCGAGATCACCCCGCCGAGCACGCCGCCGGCGAAGCCGCACAGGGCCGGCGCGGCCGCGGCGAAGCCGGCGTTGAGGATTGAGAAGCCGCGCTCCTTGACGAGGTAGATCGGGAACCAGGTGACGAAGAAATAGGTCAGCACGTTGATCCCGTACTGGCCGATATAGACGCCGATCAGCATCCGGCTGGAGATGACCTGGCGGACGTTGTGCCATGTGAAGGCCGATGCCTTGACGCTCTTCTCCTCCATCCGGATCAGGCCGCCGCCGGCCTCGATATGGTCGAGCTCGCCGCGATCGACCCACGGATGCTCCACGGGCGAGTGGACGACCTTCCAGAACACCCATGCGGCGACCACGCCGAGCCCGCCCATCACGAAGAACACCGAATGCCAGTCGAAGCTGTGGACCAGCCAGCCCATCAGCGGGGCGAACACCACCAGCGAGAAATATTGCGCCGAATTGAAGATCGCCGAGGCGGTGCCGCGCTCCGATCCGGGGAACCAGGCGGCGACCAGCCGGGCATTGCCGGGGAAGGACGGGCTCTCGGCAAGCCCGACGAGGAAGCGCATCGCGAACAGCCCCGCGACCACCGCGCCGCCGGCGAGCAATCCGGCAAAGCCCTGCACCAGGGTGAACAGCGACCAGAGCAGGATCGCGAGCGTGTAGATCGGCTTGGTGCCGAACCGGTCGAGCAGCGCGCCGCCGGGTATCTGGCCGATCACATAGGCCCAGGCGAAGGCCGAGAGGATGTAGCCCATCTGGATCGATGTGAGGCCGAGATCCTTCTGCGCCGCGCTCCCCGCGATCGAGAAGGTGGCGCGATCGGCATAGTTGATCGTGGTAAGCAGGAAGATCAGCAGCAGGATCACGAAGCGGACGCGGGTGCGCCGGGGACGAGGGGAATCGGTCATATCCTCGGCCACTCTTCACTCCCTCGCCCAACACGCCGGCGCTTCGCGAGCGCGCGGTCCAAGGGGGCGACGATAGAGCGCGGCAACCGGCCGGTCTAAGCCAAAAGCACTATCGACCGATCCAGAACCGGTATCGATCGGCGCGTGCGGCCATTGGTTCATATCGAGCATCGGTTGATGCCCATTTGAGATTGGCATGCGCCCCGCGGGCAATCCTATGGATAGCTGGAGAAGCCGGGCGTCGCCGACGTCCGCATAACGACAACCGCGAGAAGCGGACTATCGGGAGGGAGAGCGCGATGCACTTCACGCATGGATTCAAGTTTCCGCTGCGCAATGGCAGCTCGGTTCTGGCGCTGTCGCTGGCGCTCGCCGCGGCCCTGCCGGGTGCCGCGCTGGCGCAGGATGCGGCGCCCGCCGCAACCGCCGCAGCCGATCCGGCGCAGGACGAGCAAATCTCCCCCGAGAACGAGATCGTCGTGTCGGGCTTCCGCGCCAGCCTCGCCAACGCGCTCAACATCAAGCGCAACGAGAACGGCGTGGTCGACGCGATCTCGGCCGAGGACATCGCCGACTTCCCCGATCTGAACCTCGCCGAATCGCTCCAGCGCATCCCGGGCGTCGCGATCACCCGCCGGTCGGGCGAGGGCCGCCAGATCTCGGTGCGCGGCCTCGGCTCCGATTATACGCGCGTCCGCGTCAACGGGATGGAGGCGATCGCCACTTCCTCGGGCACGTCGAACAGCGGCGGCACCAATCGCGGCCGCGGCTTCGATTTCAACATCTTCTCCTCCGACCTGTTCTCCAACCTGATCGTCCGCAAGACCGCGTCCGCCGAAGTTGACGAAGGCTCGCTCGGCGCGACGGTGGACCTCAACGCGTCCAAGCCGTTCGATTCGGCGGGCCCGCGCCTCGTCCTCGCGGCGCAGGGGAGTTACAACGATCTCGTCAAGGACGTGCAGCCGGGCCTGTCGTTCACGGCGTCGAAGCGCTTCCTCGACGACCGGCTGGGCGTGCTGCTCTCGGCTTCGTGGGACAAGCGCCACCTGCTCGAGGAAGGCGCCAACATCACGCGCTGGACCTATGGCGGATCGAACGGCGGCTGGAACCCGGCCTCGACCGTGCCGGGCAAGACCATCGCCGAGATCAACCGCGTCGTGACCGCGAGCGTCGATCCCGAGGTCGGGCTCTACCACCCGCGCATCCCGGCCTATGCCAGCTACGACACCAGCTCGGAGCGGCTCGGCATCTCGGCGGCGGTGCAGGCCAAGCCGACCGACAGCACGCTGATCACGATCGAGGGGCTCTATTCGGACTTCAAGGGCACCCGCAAGGAATCGCAGCTCCAGGCGCTGGGGCTCAGCCGCCCGGGCACCGGCAAGCCCCAATCGATCATCCGCACCGGCGTGGTGGAGGGAAACAACCTCGTCCAGGCCGAGATCGACAATGTCGATCTGCGCACCCAATCGAGCTACAACGAGCTCAACACCAAATTCAGCCAGATCACCGGAACGCTCGACCAGAAGTTCGGCGACGGCATCCGCATCAAGGCGATGGCCGGGCATTCGGTGTCGAACTACGAGGATCCGGTGGCGACCATCGTCACCTTCGAGCGCATCGATTCGCAGGATTTCGTCTACGATTTCCGCCCGCGGATGATGGAGATGCAGCTCAATTTCGACGCCACCAGCCCCAACAACTGGGCGATGGTGCCGGGCTCTTCCGAAGTCCGCCTGACCCCGGAAAAGGTCCGCAACGCCTATACGACCTACAAGCTGGCCGGCGAGTTCGACTTGCTCGAGGGGATCACCTTCAAGGCGGGCGTCGACTACAAGCAGTTCGACTATTCGACCTCGGCGCTCCAGCGCGCCAACACCGCGGACGTGCCCGCGATCGCCGCCGGATCGGGCATCGCCGCTTTGTCGCGCACCTTCAACTTCAACGCCGGGCTGGGCCTGCCCTCGAGCGCGCTCCAGACGTGGCTGGCGCCCGACCTCGACAAGTTCATCGCGGCCTACGACATCTACAGCAACACCGGCATCTGGCAGCTGCGGGAGAATACCGGCAGCACCGCCAAGGTGACCGAGAAGACGCGCGGCGCCTATGCCCAGCTCGATTTCTCGTACGAGCTCTTCGGCCTGCCGATCCGCGGCGATGTGGGCGTGCGCTATTTCAGCACCAAGCTGCGCTCGGGCGGCAACGCCGTGGTCGGCTCGGCGGTGACCTTCGTCACGGTCGACCACGAATACGACATGTTCCTCCCCTCGGGGAATCTGTCGGTCGAGATCAAGCCGAACCTGATCGCGCGCCTCAGCGCCGCGCAGACGATCGCACGGCCGGGGCTCGGCTCGCTCTCGCCGGGCGGCAGCGTCAGCGTGCAGGGCGCCAACCGCAACTATTCGTCGGGCAATCCCTTCCTCGACCCGACCAGGTCGGACAACATCGATTTCTCGCTCGAATGGTATCGCGGCCACGGCGCGGTGCTGGCGCTCGGGCTGTTCTACAAGAACATCGACACCTTCGTGCAGACGCTGCGCAACGAAGCGGTGTACAACACGCTCGGCCTGCCGGACTCGCTGATCGCGGGGACGGTGGCGACGCCCGACATGGTCTTCGCAGTCACGCGGCCGGTCAATTCGCCGGGCGGCGCGCTCAAGGGCTTCGAGATCAACCTCCAGCAGCCCTTCGATTTCCTGCCGGGCTTCCTGTCGAAGTTCGGGGTGCTCGCCAACTACACCTATGTGAATTCGGACATCAAATACCTGACCTCGGCGGTGCCGGGCGATCCGGTGGTCGATGCCACGCTGATCGGGCTTTCCAGGAATGCCTATAACGGCACGATCTATTACGAGGACAGCAAGTTCAGCGCGCGCGCCTCGATCGCGTATCGCGACGGCTATCTGACCGCGGTGCCGGGCAACGACTTCAATACGTGGCACGGCACCAACGCGACGACCAACATCGACGCGCAGATCAGCTACAACCTGACCGATCACCTGCGGCTCAGCCTCGAGGGGCTGAACCTCACCGACGAATATGCCGATCTCTATGTCGACCGCGACAACCGCCTGAATGCGTACACGCATACCGGGCGGCAGATCGTGGCCGGAATCCGCTACACCTTCTGACGATCCTGCCGCGCCTCCCCCTTGCGCGCATACGCGCGGTCGCTCTCCCCGGGCGGCCGCGCGTCTTTGTCCGTGCCGGCATTACAATTGAAACGATTTCCCCGCTGCCAATCGCGCGGCGGAAGCGGTAGGTCTCGTCTTCCAACCATTGGGGCGGCGGGTGAAGGACAGCGAGGCAGGGCCGGAGCCGGTGAAGGCGCGGATCATCGTCTGCGACGACGACCCCGACGTGCTCGACATGGTGAGCGAGTTCCTCGCCAGCGCCGGCTATCAGGTCGAGACCGCCGCGGGCGGCGCGGCGCTTCGCGCTCTGGTCCCGCGCTTTCGCCCCGACCTCGTCGTCTGCGACGTGACGATGCCGGGCGAGGACGGGCTGTCGCTCGCGCGCTGGCTGCGCGCCGAGAGCAACGCCGCGGTGCTGATGCTCACCGCGATGGGATCGACCACCGACCGCGTGGTCGGGCTCGAAATGGGCGCGGACGACTATCTCGCCAAGCCCTTCGACCCTGCCGAATTGCGCTCGCGGGTGAAGGCGGTGCTGCGCCGGACGATGGCGCCCGTCCACGCGCAGGGCCGCCCGCCCGCGCGCGTGCGCGTCGGCAAGTGCGTGCTCGACATCGAGGCGCGCCAGCTCTTCGACGACGCCGGCGCGCAGGTGCCGCTGACGGCGATGGAATTCGACCTGCTCTACGTCTTCGTCACCCACGCCCGCCGCGCGCTCAACCGGGACCAGTTGCTCGAGCTCGCGCACCACCGCCGCTGGGATCCCTTCGACCGCTCGATCGACATCCGCGTCGCGCGGCTGCGCAAGAAGATCGAGGCCGATCCCGCTTTCCCCCGGGTCCTGCGGACCGTGCGGGGCGAGGGCTATATGCTGGTTCCCGAAGGCGAATGAGCATCGCCGCGGCATCCCGGGGCGTCGCGGTCGCGCGCGCGATGATCCTCGCGGTGGTCCTGATCGGCATGCTGCTCGCCGGGCTGGGCATCTGGGTCGTCCACGCCGAATATGCGCGCCAGCGCGCCGCCACCGCCACCGCGGCGCGCGTCGTCGAGAACCAGATCGCGGCGATCGCCACCGCGGCGAACGGGCGCGTGCTCACGCTGCGCGCCGCCGCCCAATACGCCATCGAGGCCGCCGGGCGCGGCGAACCTCCGCCTTCCGGCTGGCAGGGCGTGCGCGGCGACATCGTGCAATATGGCAAGCCGAACGGCGCGAGCGCGCGCGATGCCGCCATCGATCGCGCCGTCATCGACCGGCTCTGGCTCACCCAGGCGGGGCTTCACGCCGCCGCGCCGGAGAACGCGCTCACCAAAGTGAAGT
>JAEWCK010000152.1 GCA_023390675.1 Pseudomonadota bacterium | reverse complement strand
GGCGTACACTGCCCTGCCCGACATTCCCGACCAGCGCGGTCAGCCGGTAGCGTCCCGGCGCGAGCAGGAGGAGCTGCTTCGCTGCCGTTCCGTTATGCGCGTCGGCCGCGACCAGCTCGAGGCGGAGATCGCTGCTGCCGTCGCCGGCCACGCGGTTGGCCGAGAGGTCCGGGCTGGAGCCTAGCTCCCAGTCGAACGGAGGCAGCAGGGGATCGCTCGAAAAATCGCCATCGCGAACGGTCGTGGCGCGTCGCATCTCGGGCCGCGCCGCGAGATAGATCTGTTGCGCATCGCCATAAGCACCGTTCCGCACGAGCCGCGCGATGCCCGGGCCCAGCAGCGATCGCTCATAATCGTCCGCGGGATTGAGCTTCATCCGCCGCAGCACCAGCGCCAGGCTCGACGGATCGTTGCTCTCGGTGACGAAGCGCGTCACCGCCGGCATCCACCAATTGGGCCGCTCGGCCAGCCGACGCGAAAGCCGGTCGGCAATCTCGGGTTCGGCCGCCGCCTCGATGAGGATCGGCAGCAGCACGTCGCGCATGCTCCAGGACGTGCTCAGCGCGCGATCGTAATGGTGCAGCGCATCGGGTATTTTCCCCGCAGTCACCGCCTCCTGGATCAACCAGAGCTGCGTCGGAACGTCCCGCCGCGACATGCGCTCGGCATAGCCCATCAAGACGCCCGCGCGCTTGTGCTGGCCCTTGAGGTCCTGCGCCAGCGCCAGCGTGCGCATCGCGACGACGTTGCTCGGCTCGCGCAGAAGCGTCTCGGTGGCGAGCCTCTCGGCGCGCGCCATGTTAGCGGCACTCGGCGCCTGGACCGCGAGCACCGCAGCCGCCGATGCCAGCGCCGGTGCGGTGCGCCACGCCGCTATCGCGCGCTCCGGCTGGTCCTGCGCGTCGGCGAACGACCGGCTGAACCCGTAGCTGAACCAGGTCAGCAGCGCCGCGCAGACGACGATCACGCCAGCACGCAATTGCCCCGACAGGGTGGCCAAGGGCGCGGGCCGGCTCAGGCCGGGTTCCTCGCCGTCTCGCCATATCCATAGCCATAGCCGTAGCCATAGCCATAATGGGCGCGCTTCGGATCGAACTTGGTGAGCACCACGCCCACCAGATGGGCGTCGGCCGCGCGCAGACGGCTGATCGCGACGCGCGCCATGCCCTTCTGCGTACGATGCGATTCGACCACCATCACCGTGCCTTCCATCCGCGCGGCGATCAGCGGCGCATCGGCGAGGCCCATGATCGGCGGCATGTCGATCACGATGTTGTCGAAAATCTCGGAGGCTTCGGCGAGCAGCCGGACGAAACGCTCGCTGATCAGCAGCTCGGGAGCGCTCGGCGGCTGCGGGCCGGCCGTGAGGCACGAAAGACCTTCGATCGCGGTCGGCTGGATCATCTGGCGGAAGTCGTCGGCGCCCGAAAGATAGTTGCTGAGCCCCGGATGGTTCTTGAGGCCAAGCAGCGCATGGAGCGACGGCGAGCGCATGTCGGCGTCGATCAGGAGCACGCGGCGCTTCGATCGCGCAATCGAGGTCGCAAGTGCAAAGCTCGAAGTCGTCTTGCCTTCGGCAGGCGTCGTACTGGTCACGCCCAGCGTCTTCGGGACGCCGTGATCGGTCGTGAACGAAAGCGACGTCTGCAGCGAGAAATAGGCCTCGGCGAGCGCCGAGCGGCGATCCCGGAGCGCGTCCATCGGATTGCCGTCGGCAAGCCTCGGCGTGGTGCCGAGCAGCGGCAGGCGGAGCTCGCGCTCCACTTCCGACGGATCGACGATGCCTTCGTCGATCTGCTCCAGGATCAGCGCGGCCAGAGCGCCGAGGACGAGGCCGGCGAGCAGCGCGAGCAGCATGTTGAACATCAGGCTGGGGCCCGAAGGACGGTCCGGCAGCTTGGCGGGATCGACGACCGAGATGTTGTTGACGCCAACGCCGCCCGCAACGCCGATCTCCTTGTAGCGCTGCAGCAGCGCGTCATAGAGTTGGCGGTTGGTGTCCACGTCGCGCTGATAGATATTGTACTGGATGCTGCGCCGGCGCAGGTCGAGCATCCCCGACTTGAGCTGGTTAACCCGCTGTTGCAGTTCCTGCTCGCGCGCGACGCTGGCGTCGTAGGTCTTCTTCAGCGTGGTATCGACGCGGGACACTTCGCGCGCGATCGCGCTGTCGAGCTGATCCATCTGCGATTTGATCGCACGCGCCGGCGGATAGCCGGGCTCGAACTGGATCATCAGCCGCGAATATTCGGCGGCGAGCTCCGCGCGGCGGCCGCGCAGGTTCGAGATCGCCTGGTTGTCGAGCACTTCACTCACGGCGCCGCCCGCGCCCAGGCGGCTCTGCGCCCGCACGCGATCCGCGGTCGCACTGGCGAGCTCGCGATTCAGCGCGGAGAGATCGTCGGCAAGGAGCGAACGCTCGCCCGATCCCTGCTCCCCCGTGGCGGGCGTGCCCGCGGGCAGATTGATGATCTGCTCGCGCGACGCATAATCGACCGCGCGACGCTCGGATTCGTCGATGCGGGTCTGGAGTTGCTGAAGGCGGCGTTCGAGGAAATTGCGGGCATAGGAAGTGCCCTCGAAATTCCGTTCCAGCGTGATTTCGATATACGCCGCCGCCCAGGCGTTGACGACGCGCTGCGAGAGCGCGGGATCGGGGCTGACGAACCGGATCTTGACCAGGCGCGAGAGACGCTCGGGCGAAACCACGAACTGGTTCAGCAAGGCGTCGCCCGTTTCGTCGATCCGCTGCTCGCGGGTCGACGCGCCGGCGACGACGCGGCCTTCGCGGAACCACTTGGCCGCCAGGTTCGGCCTGAACATCTCGAAGAACTTGATGTCGTCGAACAGCTTGAGCTCGGTCGAGACGCGTTCTGCCAGCGTCTTGGACTGGAGCAGGCCATATTGCGTCTGGTAGAATTCCTGGTCGACCGGCGCCGGATCGTTCTTGTTGCCGACGGTGACGAGCCGGTTGTCCTCGCGCTTGATCTCGAGCGTCGCCGAAGCGGTGTAGCTCGGCTTGCGGAGCATCGTGAGCGTCAGGCCGGCGAGCAGGCACCCGATCACGATGCCGATGATCACCCATTTCCTGCGCCGCAGGATGGAGAGATACTGTGCGAACAGCGCACTCGCGCCCGCTTCCTCTCCCTCGGGGACGATATTGCGAACGGCGCGCGCGGAATCCCCGTTGTGAAGTACGGGGCCGGTGTCGCGCGGGAAATCGATCTGGTTCATCGGGTATCCAATAGGGTTATCGCAGGAGCGCGATAATCGGCGCCGTCAGCAACGGAGACGCCTGAACGATGCTCTGGAAGATCCGGCGCGCACGCGATTCGCCGACGAGGATCACGTCGTTCGCGTAGATCTCGGGATCGGGATACATGCCCAGCCGGATCGCACGCAGGTCATAGAGCGCAGCCATGTCCTGGCCGTTCACACGGCGCATCACGACGACCATCTCGTCCTTGGCGAACTCGGTCGTGCCCTGCGCCTTGGCGACCGCGCGAATGAGCGTCATCGAGCCAACCACAGGATACAGGCCGGGCATCTTCACTTCGCCTTCGACGGTGACGAGCTGGCTTATCGTCTCGGTGAGGTTCACCGTCACTTGCGGATCGCGGATATATTGGCCGCGCAGCCGCGCAGTGATTTCCTTGGCCAATTCCCCCGGGGTCTTGCCGGCGGCTTCGAGATCGCCGGCGAGCGGCAGCGAGACGCGGCCGCTGGCGTCAGCCTGAACCGTACGCGTCAGGTCGGGCAGCCCGTAGACCTCGACCGAAAGCTTGTCGAACGGGCCGATCAGATAAGGGCGCTGCGGCGCAATCAGATCGCTGCGATCGGGCGCCGGCAACGCGCTGTTGGACACGACTTCGAGGCCCGGGCGGCCCACGAATTTCTGATCCGCGCAGCCCGACGCCGCGAACGCCATCGCGCCCGCAAGATAATACCGCAATTTCATTTCACTGGAACCCGATTCCCTGCCCAAGCTCAGGCCGCTCTCGCCGCTTCCGGTAGCGGCGGGAAACCCGAATTGCAACGCGTAGCGTATTCTATAGCGCCGCTTCCGTCGACTCCTGCCCACGTCCTCGCCACGCCGTGAACCAGCCACAGGCGAGCGCCGCGAACGCCGCCATCGCGGGGGTGCGCAGCGGATAGTCGACCGTGCTCGCGAACAGCAGGATCACCAGGACGACGCCCGCTGCCCGGCTGAGCGCGAGGTCGAGCCAGTCGCCCGGCCCCGCTTTCGCTCGGATCAGCCGCAACGCGCGCCACACGCCCCAGCCAAGGAAGAGCACGAGCAGCAGAAGTGCGGGCAGCCCGCCGTCGAGCACAATCTCGAGCAGGTCGTCGTGTGCATGGTTGAAATAGGCCGGAGACAGCATCGCCTCGGGCTCAGCCATCCGGAAAACCGGGTCGAACGTGCCGAAGCCGGCACCGAAGGGGAAGAACTGACCGATCAGCCTGAGCACCACTGGAAGGCCGTCGAACCGCGCATCCGCCAGCGCATCGGGACGAAACATGCGGTCGAACGCGACGCCGCGGCCGAGCAGCAGCACCGCGCCGGCGACAAGGACCGGCGCGGCTACCATGGCCACGGTCAGCCAGCGCCGCCCCGGGTTTCGCGCACGGCCGCCCCGGGGCGGGACGATCAGGATGGCCCCCACGATGCCGATCCCCGCCGCAACGACGCCCGCCCGCGAACCGGTGACGATGATGAGCGCGATGAAGAACAGCGCAAGCGCCGCGGCAAACCAGTCGCGCGCCCTTTTATATTCGGGGCTGGCGGTCGGAAACAGCGTCCAGAGACGGAGGATCGGAAGCGCCGCGGCGAGCAGCGTTCCTTGATGGTTGCGATTGGCGAAGATGCCGACCGGGGAGCCGGCATGCGTGATGCTGAAGAAGTAGGCCGCGCTGCCCTCGCCCGCCGCCATCTGGAAAACACCGAGAATGGCCGACGCGCTGACGAACGCCACCGTCACGGGCACCAGGCGGAAGCGCCAATCGCGGTCGAGCCCGGCATAGAGCGCCAACATCGCCGCGGGAAAGAGCAGAGTCAGCAG
>JAEWCK010000142.1 GCA_023390675.1 Pseudomonadota bacterium | reverse complement strand
AGCTGGGGCAGGCCATGGTCGAGGCGGGCGTGGTCCTCGAAACACTGCACGACGCGGCCGCCGCCACCGGGCAGCGTTATCCGCTGACATAGGACGCCAAGGGCAGCGCCACCATCGGTGGTCTCATCTCGACCAACGCCGGCGGCACGCAGGTGCTGCGCTTCGGCAACATGCGCAATCTCGTCGCAGGCGTGGAGGCAGTGCTGCCCGACGGCTCGGTGCATGACGGGTTGGCAGCGCTCAAGAAGGACAATCGCGGATACGATCTCAACCAGCTGCTGATCGGCGCGGAGGGGACGCTGGGGATCGTCACGGCGGCGACGCTCAGGCTCTATCCCGCGATCGTCCAGCGGGCCGCGGCGTGGGTGGGCGTCGAAAGCCCCCGGCGCGCGCTCGAGCTGCTCCGCATGCTCGAGGCGCAGACCGCGACGATCGAGAGCTTCGAAATCATCCCGGGCGAAGTCCTCGGCCACGTGCTGCGACACGTGCCCGGCACGCGTTCACCGCTGCCGGGGGAGCACGCCTGGCACGTGCTGATCGAATCAGTGGCGACCGATCCGGCTGCCGAACCGCCCGCTGCGTTGCTCGAACGACTGCTCGGCCCGGCCTTCGAGGCAGGGCTCGCCGCGGACGCTGCCATCTCGGCAAGCGAGGCGCAGGTCGAGGCGTTCTGGCACATCCGCGATTCGATCTCGGAGACCGAGCGTGCGCTGGGCCCGGCGATGCAGCACGACATCTCGGTGCCCGTCGATGCGATGCCGCGCTTCATGATCGAGGCGGCCGCCGAGGTCGAGCGGCGCTTCCCCGGCACCCACGCGACCGCATTCGGGCATCTCGGCGACGGCAACGTCCATTTCCACGTCCGCGCCCCTCAAGGCGCCGACCGCGACGCCTGGTATGCCGGCGATGGTCCTGTGGTCAGCCATTTCGTCTACGACATGGTCGTGGCGGCAGGGGGCTCGATCTCGGCCGAGCACGGCATTGGCCAGATGAAGCTCGACGAGCTCGAGCGGCTGAGCGCGCCCGCGCGGATCGCGGCGCTCCGCGCGATCAAGCGCGCGCTCGATCCGAAGAACATTCTCAATCCGGGAAAGCTCGTGCGCGTCTAGCGCGGTCGCGGCTTGCGTGCGGGCGCGCCACACCATAGACCCGCGCGCGCGCATTTCAGATTCCGTGCATTTTTCAGGAGAGTATGATGGCCACCGCGCCGCAGCAGCCGCTGCCGTTGTTCTACAAAGACATTCAGCCGCTCTCGAGCCAGCTTCACGCCGACTACAAGGCGCGCTCGTTCGACAAGATCCCGTTCCTCTCGAACCAGCATGCGGTTCCGCTGACGGTCGAGGAATTCCCGCTGGTCCAGCGTTTCATGCCGATCATCTTCTCGGCGGGCGAGGAGCCGGTGCCGCTTGCGTTGATGGGCCTCAACGAGGGGGTCAACACCTTCTTCGACGAGGAAGGCAAGCTGATCGAGGACAATTTCTACGTCCCCGCTTATATCCGCCGCTATCCCTATATCCTCGCGCGCCTGCGCCCCGACAGCGACGAGCTGTCGCTGTGCTTCGATCCGACCTCGGAGGCGCTCGGCCAGTTCGAGGACGGACAGCCGCTGTTCGAGAATGGCGAGCCGAGCGAGACCACCAAGGCAGTGCTCCAGTTCAACGAGCAGTTCGAGCAGGCGGGACAGCGCACCGCGATGTTCGTCAACGAGCTCAAGGAAATGGGCCTGCTGATGGACGGCGAGGTCTCGATCCAGCCCGACGGCGCGGCGCAGCCCTTCGTCTATCGCGGCTTCATGATGGTCGACGAGAACAAGCTCACTGAGCTGCGCGGCGACCAGCTGCGCAAGATCGCGCAGAACGGCATGCTGCCGCTCATCTATGCGCATCTATTCTCGCTGGGCGTGATGCGCGACATCTTCGGCCGCCAGATGCGCCAGGGCAAGGTGCCGGCGCCCAACCTCGTCAACCCGGCGTGATCCGGGCGGAGCGCGGCGATCGCTACAGCCGCGGAGCGATAGCGTTCCACTGGACGATCGCCGCGCTCGTCCTCGTCAATCTGTTCATCGGGCTGTTCCACGAGAGCCTGCTCGAGGGACTCAGAGTGATGCCGATCCACAAGGCGATCGGCGTTACCGTGCTGGTGCTCACGCTCGGCCGGATCGCGTGGCGCCTGACGCACAAGCCGCCGCATCTGCCCGACGCCATGCCCGGCTGGGAGAAGGCGGCCGCCAAGACTTTGCATTTTCTCCTGTACACGCTCCTCCTGATCATGCCGCTCACCGGCTGGATCTGGTCGGGCGACGTCACGCGCTCGCGGCCGTTCAGCTGGTTCGGGCTGTTCGATGTGCCGCTGATTCCGGTCGGCCACGATCTCGCGCGGACGCTGCACGACGCGCACGAGACGCTGGGGCTGGTCATGGCGGGGCTGGTCGTGATCCATGTCGCCGCGGCGCTGCGACATCATTTCCTGCTCAAGGACAGGGTGCTGGTCCGGATGCTGCCCTGAGCGGCGATTCAACGGCTGATCGCCGGTCCGGCACGGCCTCCCGCAGGCCCTTGAACTATTTGACCTACCACCTATATTTGCACTGTACGGCTTCGTGTCCCCCCTTTCGCGAGGTCGTGCGGCACGCCTCCGGGCGTGTCTCCTCCCTGAACCTTGGCCACCTCGTGGGAAACCGCGAGGTGGTTTTTTATGCGCTATTCCGCGGCGATCGCGGCGGGCAGCGCCTCGTCGGCGACCGCGTCGACGATCGCGCGTAGCGCCGCGGCGGTGGCGGCGAACCCCGGCCCGGGCGAATCGAGGGCGGCGTCGAGATAGAGCGAGCGATCGAATTCGAGCTGAATCGCGTGGATCCCGCGGCGCGGATCGCCGTGCCGCTCAAGGATATGGCCGCCCGAATAGGGCGCATTGGCCGCAGTCGCGATGCCGTGCGCGCGCGCTACGCCTTCGATCCGGCCGAGGAAGCGCGCCGCCGCGGACTTGCCGAACCGGTCGCCCAGCACGAGCCGCGGCGCGCTCCGCGGATTGCCGAGCGGCGGCATCGAATGCACGTCGAGCAATACTGCCACGCCGAAGCGCGCACGCGCCGAGGCGAGCGCGGCCGACACCGCTTCGTGCCACGGCCGGTGATCGGCGCGAATGCGCGTGGCGACTTCGTCGGCCGAGAGGCGGCGTTGCCAGATGTCGCCCGAATTGCCGACGCGACGCGGCACCAGCCCCAATCCGCTGCGCAGCTTGGCCGAAAGCGGCGCGCCATGCGCATGGGCGCCATCGTCGAGCCGCGGATCGCGTTCGTGCCCGGCGCGATTGAGGTCGATCCACGCGCGCGGCCGCGTCGCCACGAACAGCGTCTCGCCGCCCCACGCGTCCAGGGCAAGCGCGTCGGCATAGCGATCCTCGAGCCCCTTCAATGCCTCCAGCGGCACGCGCAGCGCCGCGCGGAGCGGCAGCGGATAGTCGCGCCCGGCATGCGGCACCGAAAGCACCACCGGGCTCGGCGGCTCTTGCGGGCCATGGCGCGTGAAGGCGGCTGTCACCCCAACTGACTAGGGCCGCCTTGGCGCCGCCGCAATGATAAGGGATAGGCGCGGCTGGAAAATCTTAATGCCTTGGCGCATAATGTGCGCCCCGACTGACTGGGTGGGGAACGATGATCCGGATTCTGCTGGCCGAGGACGATCGCGTGATGCGGGAATATCTTGCCCGCGCGCTCGAGCGTTCGGGCTATGCGGTCAGCGCAGTCGATCGCGGCACCGAAGCGATCCCGCTGCTCGAGACCGAGCAGTTCGATCTGCTGCTTACCGACATCGTCATGCCCGAGATGGACGGGATCGAACTCGCCCAGCGCGCGAGCGAGATCGCGCCCGAGATGCGCGTGATGTTCATCACCGGCTTCGCTGCCGTCACGCTCAAGGCGGGCAAGCAGGTGCCGCAGGCTCGCGTGCTCTCCAAGCCCTTCCACCTGCGTGACCTCGTGCTCGAGGTCGACCGGCTGTTCGAGGCGGAGAACGTCAATCTGAATTGAATTTTGGCGGCTTGCGCAAGGGACCTTCCCTCGCTACAGCGCCGCTTCCCGAGTTTCGGGCGCGTAGCTCAGTGGTAGAGCACTGTGTTGACATCGCAGGGGTCGCAAGTTCAATCCTTGCCGCGCCCACCATTCCAAAGCCCCGGAAGGCCTAGGCTTTCCGGGGCTTTTGTTTTTTGCGCGATGCGTCTTCGTCGAGGCGGCGAGTAACGAGCTAGGCCGGCGCCTATAGAGGATGTCAACGACCGGCTGGTTATTGCCGCCCGCCCGAGCGCCTGATACGCGACTTGCCGACCGACTGGCCGGTCAACCGTCAGGACAGAAATTGGCTCGCAAGCAGGCACCGGATTACGAACAGCGACGCGAAGCGATTGTCGACCAGGCAGCGCGTCTCTTTGCGCTCCGCGGCTTCGACGGCAGCTCGGTCGCCGATCTTGCAGAGGCGTGCAATACCTCCAAGTCGCTGATATATCACTATTATCCGT
>JAEWCK010000093.1 GCA_023390675.1 Pseudomonadota bacterium | reverse complement strand
CACCGACATAGCGAAAGGCTTGCCCGCCTTCTGCGCAGCGGCGACATGGACGCCGAGCGCGTCGGCGTCCTCAGCGACGAGCCCGCCCGTGCCTCCGCTCAATTCGCCCAGCTCGCGCGGCAGCGTCTCGAGCCCCAGCCAGTCCGCGAGCCGTCGCGGCGTCTCGATCCGCCCGTCGGCGCGCACGACCATTGCCTGCGCGGGCGAACCCCCAGTCAGCGCCTCCAGTCGGGCATTGGTGTCCGCGAAATGCGCCGCCTGGGCGCGCGCGCGCAGCCCGGTGAACAGCGCCCATACCGAAGCGATCACGAGCAGCGCGAGCGCCGCACCCGCTGCCGCGGCGGCCGATTGCGAAATGTCGATCAAGCCGCGCTCCCGCGACCATTGCCCAAGCTCATCCCTAGTCCTTAGGCAAAGCGTCGCCCGGCGGGAAGAAGGCTCAGCGCGTCTCGACCGCGTCTTCGAACGATGCGGCCGACGCGGACGCGGCGAGATCGCTCGTCTGCACCGCCGCGACATATTCGGGCTCGGGCCGCCATTCGGGCATCCGCGCCTGCTTGTAGAAGTGGAAGCTGCCCGATTCGGTGTAGTTGGCGAGGCCCATGCCCGCCATGCCGCCGCAGACGGACACCGCCATCAGTCCTACCGCGATCTTGCCGATCACTGCACGCCGCACGTCCATTTCTCCCTGTCGGGCGCATAACGTGGATCGGTGCCGGCGCGTTCCAACGAAAAAGGGGCCCAGCCAAAGCCGAGCCCCTTTCACGGGTGGCTATGCGCGCCGCTCAGAAGAGCTTCGGCAGCTTCACCTTCGCCCCGACGAACAGGAAGCGACCCCTGTAATCGACCGGATAACCGCCGAGCCCGGTGGTGGCGATGTCCGGCTTCTGATCGAACAGGTTGTTGACGCCACCATAGAGCTGGAACTTGTCGCCCACATCGACGCTCGCATAGATGTCGTGCGTGAAGTGCGCCTTGTAGTACAAGTATTCGGGCGCGACGTAGTCGGGATCGCCGGCAACGGTCAGGTTCGAATAGCGCAGCGTCTTATCGAACCACAGCACGCCATAGTTGAGCGTCAGCGGCCCGCTATGCCAGGTCAGATCGGCGTTGACCTGATATTTCGGCGCGAACGCCACTCCTCGCGAGTCCGTCGGATCGGCGCCGGGGGTACCGACGAACGACAGCTTGTCGAGGTAGTTGCCCTGCACCTTCAGGTTGAAGGTGCCGAGATTGTCGGTGCGGATCCGCCAGTTGAGGTTAAGCTCGAGGCCCGAGGTACGGAATTCGGCGACGTTCTGCGGCGTCTTGGTGAAGCCGATGATGTTGCCCGCCGCGACATTGGGGCCGCCCGCACCGTTCTGGCGCACGATCGCGTTGCAGAACACATTGTTGAGGTCCGGCTGATCGACGCAGAGCTCGGCGAGCTGCTGCGCGTCGACCGTGTTTATCGCGTTGTTGAGGCGGATGTCGTACCAGTCGGCCGAAAGGGTCAGCCCGCGGATGAAGCTGGGCGTCAGCACCACGCCCGCGGTCCACGTCTTGGCCTTCTCCTCGGTCAGGTTGGGATTGCCGCCCTGCATGCCCGGAATGTTGAAGGTCCGGGTATCGTCATAGGTCGCAGGATTGGCGCCCAGGCTGGTGAGCAGCGTCGAGCAATTGGTGGCGCGGGAGGATGTCCCGTTGTTGAGGTTCGCCGGCAGGCACGGATCGTTGAAGAACTCGAAGGTCTGACCCAGCCCGCTGTAGAGCTCGCTGATGTTCGGCGCGCGGATCGCCACCGAATAGGTGCCGCGGAAGGTGATATCCTCCACCGGCGACCAGGTGCCGTTCACCTTCCAGGTGAAGGTGTTGCCGATCGTCGAATAGTCGGAGAAGCGCACCGCGCCTCCCACTTCGAGCCGGCGCAGCAGCGTGACGTCCTTGACGATCGGCAGGCTGACTTCGCCAAACGCTTCCTTGACGTTGAAGCTGCCCTTGGTCGGCGAGAGCACGTTGGTATAGGTCAGCCCCTGCTGCTCGATCGGATCGGGATTGAAGCTGCTGCTCTCGCGACGATACTCCGCGCCAAGCGCGAAGCCAACCGGGCCACCGGGGAGGTTGAAGAAGCCGCCGGTATCGCCCGAGAACGAGGCCGAGGCCACTTCCTGCGTGATCGTCGAGTAATCGGTAGTGGGCGCCGTGATCCAGGCGATCGCGGCCGGATCGCTCTTCCCCTCGCCGAGGATGTTGATCGGCAGGCACTGCCCCGGCTGGAAGGTGGTTGGATCCATCACCGTCCGGCCGCTCTCGAACGGCTGGTTGGGAGTCCAGGCCGGATCGAGGTTGACGCGGCACGTCGGCCGACCGGTCGCCGGATCGGTGACTGCATCGACCGCCGCGAAGAAGCGGTCATTGTAGATGTCGCCGATATAGCGGCTCCGGACCTTGGTCTGGCCCCAGACGTACGACGCTTCGTAGCGCAGATGCTCGGACAGTTCGCCGCGAGCGCCGCCGACGAAGCGCAGTGTCTCGCGCTTGATGTCCTCGCCGCGCTGACCGAGGTCGAAATAATCGCGATTGACGAGCACGCCGCCCAGTGCCGGATCGATCGCCGCGGCGATGTTGGCGGGGAGATAGGGGTTATCCGCCTCGATGAACGTGCCGTACTCGAAGGTCGGCTGCGCCAGCGAGAAGGAGCGGACGTTCGCGTATTTGCCCTCGGCAAACAGCGTCAGTCCGTCGCTGACGTCGAAATGCGCGAGGCCGTTGACGACGTGGCGTTCGATCTTGGGGAACAGATCGTTATAGTAGCGCGAGACGAGCGTGCTCGAGCCGCCTTGAACGAAGCCCTCGCCCATATCGACGCCATTGTCGAAGATGTTGCCGTCGCCGTCGAACTCGGGAACGTAGTCGCCATCGATGTCGACCGCTCCGTTGGGCGAAGAGAGCCCGTAACGGATGTTCTGGAGCGGAATCCGGTCGGGCAGGTTCGGGTCGTCGTTCGGATCGTTGGGGTTGAGCACGAACACGAAGGGATTGGTCCCACTCAGCTCGCGCCGGTTGCGCGCCATCAGTTGGTCGTCGGCGCCATATTCATAGGCGAGCGCGACATTGCCGCGGCCGCCCGCAAAGTTCTTGCCCGCAGTGATCGAGAAAAGCCGCTGGCCGGCGTCGCCGCGATCCGAAATGCCCGCCTGCGCGCGCACCGAGAGACCCTCGAAATCCTGCTTCATGCGGAAATTGACGACGCCGCTGACGCCGTCTGCACCGTAGATCGCCGAAGCGCCGCCGGTGAGCACGTCGATGCCCGAGACGAGGTCGGACGGGATCGTGTTGATGTCGACCGACTGCTCGCCGGGGACGCCCGCGACATGGCGGCGACCGTCGACCAGCACCAGCGTGCGCGCGCGGCCGAGATTGCGCAGATCGAGCAAGTTGAGGCCGGTCTCGCCGATGCCGGCGCGGTCGCCCGAATTGGCGCTCGAGCCCGACGAGCCAACGAGCGCAGGATATCCCGAGAGGAAATCGGTGAGGTTGGTCGTGCCCGATTCCTGGATCGTATCGGCGCCGATCGAGACGACCGGGTTGGGCGAATCAAATCCTGGCGCCTGGCGGATGCGCGATCCGGTGACGACGATCGCGCCGCTGTCCTCGACGGTCTGGGTGTCGTCGGTGGGCGCGACTGTCGTATCCTGCGTGGAATCGGCCGGTGTCGTCTGCGCCGCGGCGGGCATCGCGATCACCAATGCGGCAAGCGACGCCGTCAAAGCGAGCGCGGGGCGGAAACGAAAAGCGGTACGCATGACAAATCCCCTTAGGTGGAAACCTCGCCCCTCCCCGCCCGTTGTTTCTGGTTTTTCTCCCGAGCGTTTCTCCACGACGCGCGCGCAGCGTTTCGGTTGCATATCGACACGCTTTTCGGCGAGCGTGTGTTATCTAAGCAACACTCTATACGCTGCATGTACAAAGGCCGCGCTCCCTTGCGGAAGCGCGGCCCCGTTCCCCCTTTTGTCGGGATCAGTAGCGGTAGTGATCGGGCTTGAACGGCCCCGCCACCGGCACGCCGATATAGTCGGCCTGCTTCTGGCTGAGCTTCGAGAGCTTGACGCCAAGCTTCTCGAGGTGGAGCGCCGCGACCTTCTCGTCGAGGTGCTTCGGCAGGACGTACACCTTGTTGTCGTACTCGTCGCCCTTGCTCCACAGCTCGATCTGCGCGAGGACCTGGTTGGTGAAGCTCGACGACATCACGAAGGACGGGTGGCCGGTGGCGCAGCCGAGGTTCACGAGGCGGCCCTTGGCGAGCACGATGATCTGCTTGCCGTCAGGGAACTCGACGAGATCGGTGCCCGGCTTCACTTCCGTCCACTTGTAGTTCGAGAGCGCCGCGATCTGGATCTCGCTGTCGAAGTGGCCGATGTTGCACACGATCGACATCGGCTTCATCGTCTTCATGTGATCGGCGGTGATGACGTCGGCATTGCCGGTCGCGGTGCAGAAGATGTCGGCGCGCTTGACCGCCTCTTCCATCGTGACGACCTCATAGCCTTCCATCGCGGCCTGCAGCGCGCAGATCGGATCGATCTCGGTCACAAGCACGCGCGCGCCGCCGTTGCGGAGCGACGCGGCCGAGCCCTTGCCGACGTCGCCGAAGCCCGCCACGCACGCGACCTTGCCCGCGAGCATCACGTCAGTGGCGCGACGGATCGCGTCGACGAGCGATTCCTTGCAGCCATAGAGATTGTCGAACTTCGACTTGGTGACGCTGTCGTTGACGTTGATTGCCGGGAACGGCAGCTCGCCCTTCTTGGCAATCTCGTAGAGGCGGTGGACGCCGGTAGTGGTCTCTTCCGAGACGCCCTTCAGGTTCTTGACCGTCTGGGTGAGGTAGCCCGGCTTCCTGGCGATGAACGCCTTGAGCGCGCGCTGGAACTCGACCTCTTCGTCATTCTCCGGCTCGCCGAGCGTCGCGCCGGCTTCGAGCTTGGCGCCCCACAAAGCAAACATCGTCGCGTCGCCGCCGTCGTCGAGGATGATGTTCGCGGTCTGCCCCTCGGTCTCGCCGTCCCACGAGAAGATGTCGCCGACATAGTCCCAATATTCGGCGAGGCTCTCGCCCTTCACCGCGAACACCGGGATGCCCGCAGCGGCGATCGCCGCGGCGGCATGGTCTTGGGTCGAGAAGATGTTGCAGGTCGCCCAGCGCACGTCGGCGCCGAGCTCGACCAGCGTCTCGATGAGGACGGCGGTCTGGATCGTCATGTGGAGCGAGCCGGTGATGCGCGCGCCCTTGAGCGGCTTGGACACGCCGAACTCGTCGCGCAGTGCCATCAGGCCCGGCATCTCGGTTTCGGCGATCTTGATCTCGGCGCGGCCGAAATCGGCGAGCGCGATGTCCTTGATCACATAATCCTTCTTGTCGAGCACGGTAGCCACGCGGATTCTCCAGATGTGAAAGCATGAGCGCGCCGGAATTGCCGGCGGCTTGTTCGCGCGCCTCTAGCCGAGGAGATGGGCACGCGCAATCGAAATATAAAGATATCTTTATATGTATTCCCTCCGATCGCAGCGCCTTGCCGGAAAATGGCCGGTTCGGCATAGGGATACGACGCCAGATTGGGGGATTCGGACGATGTTGAAGCCCATCGGTGCGATCTGCGCCGCCCTGCTGATGCCCATGATCGCGCATGCGCAGGAATCCGAAGCCAATTCCGCCGGTTCGGTCGGCACGCCGCCCCGCAGCACCGAAGTTTCGGGCGACGTCGCGCGAACCTTCTTCGCCACGCTCGGCGTGGCGGCGCGCGCGCGCGACAATTGCTGGAAGGTCGGTTGCCTGCTGATCGTCAACGATACGCAGGGCTATGACGTGGTCGGCTTCTACGTGAACACCGCCGCGCCCGGCCGTGACGAGCGGTGGAGCCGGAACCAGTTGCTGCTCGCGCTATCGCCGCAAAAGGCCACGTTCCGCTACAAGACCGGCGGCCCCGGTGCGTGCAACATGCCCGTGCGCTTTGTGCTGCGCCGCCGGGACAGCAAGGACAAGGTCAACCTCGACGGCACCGCGAGCCTTTGCGCCACGCCGCATCAGGACGCGATCATCCGTGTGAAGATGTTCGAGCCCAAGGTAATCGTCGAGGACGGGCGCGCCGATTAGGGCCGCTATCGCACCAGCCGGTAGCTCACGAAGGCGATCTGCCTGCCGTCGGGCGACCAGCTCGGCACGTTGATCGTCCCCTGCCCGCCGAACAGTCGCGTCAGCACCTGCGGCGGCGCGCTGCCGTCGGCGGGCATGATCTTGAGCACCACGTCACCGCGATTGGGCGGGTGATCGGTGAGCGCGACGTCGAGCCCGAACGAGACGAAGACGATCCATTTCCCGTCGGGCGAGAGGTGCGGGAACCAGTCGCGGCGATCGGGATCGTGCGTGATCTGCACGGGGTTCGACCCGTCGGCATTCGCGCGCCAGATCTGCATCGCGCCCGAGCGGGTTGAGTTGAAATAGAGGTACTTGCCGTCGGGCGAATATTCGGGGCCGTCGTCGACTCCCGGCCCGGTGATCAGCGGGCGCGCGGGGCCGCCCGCGAGGTCCTTCGCCCAGATGTCGTAGCTGTCATCCCTGGTGCCGACGCGGACATAGGCGATCGTCTTTCCGTCGGGGGACCAGCCATGCCAGTAGGAGCGCGCCTCGGGGTCGCTGACGATCGCGCGGGGCGCGGGGGAGCCGGCGAGGGGCAGGAGGAAGATGCGGGAGAGGTTGTCGGGATTGCTCTGGTCGGAGATGATCAGCTGGGTCCCGTCGGGCGAGATGCCGTGATCGTTGTTTAGCATCTGGTTTACACCGGTGTCGATGCTGACCGGAGCACTGCTGCCGTCTACCGGGATGCGCCAGATGCGGCCTTTGCTGTTGTATATCAATGACTTGCCGTCGCGCGTCCAGTTGGGCGCCTCGATCTTGCCGTCGAAGACAGCGATAACCTTGCGCGTGCGGATTCCGCCTGTGTCGATCACCTCGAGCGCGCTCTCGACCTTGGCCGGATAGCCGGTATCGGGGACGTAGGCGAGGCTGGGGACTTCAACCGCGACATTGGCGAAGGTCGCGGTCTCGGTGGCGGCGTCGTCGTGCGCGGAGACCGCCAGGCCGACCAGATACGGCGCCTGGAACGCGATCCGATAATTGCCGCCGGCATGGCGGAGCACGCCGTCCGCGCCCGCGACCGAGAACCAGACGTGGTCGCCCTCGCGCTCGAGCCGCACGCGCTTCGGATGCGACACCGCCGAGACGATCTGGAAGGTCGGCCCGTCCTGCACCTCGCGAACCTGGAGCGCGACCATCCCGTCGCCGTGGACCATCACATCGGCATAAGGCGAGCCGGGGCTGAGGTTCTGGCGGATCATCAGCCCCGCCTTGCGGTGCGGATCGCCGCCCTGCCCCTCGAACGCGATGTCTGCGGCGATGTGGAGGTCGCCCGAGCGCTGGGTCCACGCATAATGGAACGCGTCCTTCGCGCCCCAGATGTTCGCGCCGCTCGCGGTGATGCGATAGACGCCGCCGCTCTCCTGCAGCGTGCCAGGCGTCGAGACCTGGCCGACATCGGCGTGGTTGGGAAAGGCGCCGGTCTGCGCGGCTGCGGGCGCGGCAGCGAAGGCCAGCGCGGCAAGCAAAAGCCTCATCATCCCCCCTCCTGTTCGTGAGGGATGTTAGCGTTAACTCGGACAAAAAGCGAGGACTATGCGGTCCCCGAGCTTCCCGCGAGCAGACGGGGATCGATCCCTGCGGCAGCGAAGCCGACTTCCCAGCGGTCCTCGGCATCGACTTCGTAGATCAGCCCGGGCGTCGCGGCGGTGCTGAACCAGCCGTGCCGGGTCATCTCCTCGTCGAGCTGGCCCTCGGCCCAGCCGGCATAGCCCAAGGCGACGATCCAGCGGCCGGGACCGGTGCCCTCGGCTATCGAGCGCAGGACGTCGATCGTGCCCGAGAGCGCCCAGCGCCCGCCGACGTCGATCGTGTCCTGCCCGCCCCAATCGGGCGAATGGAGCACGAAGCCGCGGCGCGGCTCGACCGGGCCGCCGAAATGCACCGCGGCATCGGGGGCGACACCGGGATCGATCTCGAACTGCTTGAGCAGATCGTGCAGCCCGAGCCCCTCGATCGTCTCGCCGATACCGATGCCGAGCGCGCCCTCGCTATCGTGCGCGCACATCGCGATCACGGCGCGTTCGAAGCGCGGGTCGCCGATGCCGGGCATCGCGAGGAGGAACTGTCCGGTGAGAAAAGGCGTCGAATCCATCGCCGATCAACGTAACCGCACCGTTTCGGCTCCGCCACGCTTGAAAATCGGACGGCGCGCACCGATTGGAGAATCAATTCCTCCCTCGCGAAGCGGGGAGGCTTTCACGAGGAGATTTCCATGACCATCCAGGTTGGCGACCGCATCCCCAGCACGACCTTCACCAAGGTGACCGAGAACGGCCCCGAGGCGGTCAATTCGGACGAGTATTTTGCCGGCCGCAAGGTGGCGCTCTTCTCGGTGCCGGGCGCCTTCACGCCGACCTGCTCGGCCAAGCATCTGCCGGGCTTCGTCGAAAAGGCCGATGCGCTGAAGGCCAAGGGCGTCGACGAGATCGCGTGCACCGCAGTCAACGACGCCTTCGTGATGGGCGCGTGGGGCAAGGCCAGCGGGGTCGACGGCAAGGTGACGATGCTCGCCGACGGCAACGGCGCCTTCCCCAAGGCGGTGGGGCTCGAGATGGACGGGTCCAAGTTCGGTATGGGCGCGCGCGGCCAGCGCTTCTCGATGCTCGTAAACGACGGCGTGGTCGAGCAGCTCAACGTCGAGGCGCCGGGCGCGTTCGAGGTGAGCTCTGCCGAATATATGCTCGAACGCCTCTAGGCCGGCAGCGTAACGGAACCCGGGCTTCGGCCTGGAGTTGATTCCCGCGAACCTCAAAAGCTCAAAGGGAGCAAGACCATGGCCGATCCCGAAAACACCGGCACCACGCCGGCCGATACGCAAGAGAAGAGCTTCCTCGAGCAGGCGCAGGAGGCAGTGGGCGACGCGCTCGACGCCACCGTGCAGGCCGTGAAGGAGCATCCAATCGCCGCGGCGGGCATCGCCGCCGGCGTCGCCGCCGCCGTGGGCGGCGCGGCCTATGCCGCCACCCAGCTGACCGGCGAGAAGAAGCCGCAGAACGGCGGCAAGAAGAGCTGATCTAAGCCAGCTCTATCAATGATCTCGATCCTCCCCCGCCAGGGGGAGGTGGCGCCGAAGGCGTTGGAGGGGGAGGAAGCACGCTGCGAAGTTGGCGCTTCCTCCCCCTCCGTCATGCTGTGCATGACACCTCCCCCTGACGGGGGAGGATTGGTTCGAACGGCCGTGGTCTTGCCAGCGTCATCTTTGCGGCTTAGCCGTCCAAGATGACTCAAGCTTCCGCCATCGTCGCCGATCTCGACCGGCTCTATCGCGCCTCGGTCGACCGCCTCCAGGCCGCGCTCAACCGCTATCTCACCGACGGCACGCCACCGGATCCAGAGGACCGGATCGACGGCAGCTTCGCCTATCCCGAGCTGCGCCTCACCTATCGCGGCGGCACCGACCGCCCCGTGCCGGCGCGCTCGTTCGGCCGGCTGGTCGAGGAAGGCGAATATCGCATCAGCGTGACCAAGCCGGCGATGTTCGCCGACTATCTGACCGAGCAGCTCACGCTGCTGATCGAGGATTTCGACGCCGAGGTGCACGCCGTCACCGGCCGGCAGGAAATCCCCTTCCCCTATGTGCTCGACCCCGGCCACATCCAGAACATGGACCAGGTCTCGGTGCTCGAACTGGCGCGGCATTTCCCGGCGACCGAGCTCGCGCATATCGGCGACGAGATCGCGGACGGGCTGTGGGTCTCGACCGACGAGACGCGGCCGCTCGCCTTGTTCGACGGGCTACGCACCGACTTCTCGCTGGCGCGGCTGCGGCATTACACCGGCACGCCGGTCGAGCATTTCCAGCAGTACATCCTGTTCACCAACTATCACCGCTATGTCGACGAGTTCGTCCGCTGGGCGGTCGATCAGCTCGGCGAAGGCAGCCGCTTCACCGGCGTCTCGGGCGCGGGCGGCATCCTGGTCGAAGCAGGCGACGATACCGACCGGCTATTGAACGACAGCTCGGCGTGGCGGCGGCACCAGATGCCGGCGTACCACCTGATGGCCGAGGGCGGCACGGGGATCACGCTGGTGAATATCGGCGTCGGCCCCTCCAACGCGAAGACGATCACCGATCATCTCGCGGTGCTGCGCCCCGAGGCGTGGCTGATGATCGGGCATTGCGGCGGGCTGCGCCCCAGCCAGCGGATCGGCGATTACGTCCTCGCGCACGCCTATCTGCGCGACGATCACATCATGGACGACGTGCTGCCGCCCGAGATCCCGATCCCCGCCATTGCCGAGGTCCAGCTCGCGCTCGCGCGCGCGGCGGCGACGGTCTCGGGGCAATCGGGCGACGAATTGAAGCAGCGGCTGCGCACCGGCACGATCGTCACCACCGACGACCGCAACTGGGAACTGCGCTATTCGCAATCGGCGCTGCGCTTCTCGCTGAGCCGCGCAGTGGGCGTCGACATGGAAAGCGCGACGCTGGCGGCGCAGGGCTATCGCTTCCGTGTGCCCTACGGCACCTTGCTTTGCGTCTCGGACAAGCCGCTCCACGGCGAGCTGAAGCTGCCCGGCCAGGCCAACCGCTTCTACGAGCGCGCGATCGCCGAGCATCTCAAGATCGGAATCGAGACATGCGAGGAATTGCGCCGCGAAGGCGCCAAATTGCACTCGCGCAAGCTTCGCGCGTTCAACGAGCCACCGTTCCGCTGAGTCCTGGGTCGCCACCCCGGCGAAGCCGGGGCCCGGAGCCAGATGCCAGAGTCAAAATGGCGGTCGCTCGTGGCTCTGGATCCCGGCTTTCGCCGGGATGACGGAGAATGAGCTGTCGCCGTTGGTTTGTCGACCGAGGAGAGCCTTATGTCAGATCCCGAGACCCGTCCCGAAACCGACGACGAGCCTCCGCACGCGCACCAGCCCGACGGGACCGACAGCTCGGCCGAATGGGATGCGCAGATCGCCGACGAGAACATGATTCCGGACGAGGATGCGCCTGAGGGTTGAGCGGGATCTTCGAGGATCAAATCGATCCGGGTCCGACCAGCCATTGATATAGCTGTTCCCCGGCGAAGGCCGGGGCCCAGCATCGACGCACCCGAGGAGATACCCCGCGATCTCCACC
>JAEWCK010000027.1 GCA_023390675.1 Pseudomonadota bacterium | reverse complement strand
GCCGTCTCGCCGCCGATCAGCGCGCAGCCGGCCTGGCGGCAGCCTTCGGCGATCGAGGCGATCACCCGTTCGGCGGTGTCGGCGACAAGCTTCCCGCTCGCATAATAATCGAGGAAAAACAGCGGTTCGGCGCCCTGCACGATCAAGTCGTTGGCGCACATCGCGACGAGATCGACGCCGACGCCGTCGTGCGCGTCGTGCTCGATCGCGAGCTTGAGCTTGGTGCCCACCCCGTCGTTCGCGGCGACGAGCAGAGGGTCGGTGAACCCCGCGGCCTTCAGGTCGAACACCCCGCCGAACCCGCCCAGATCGGCGTCTGCGCCCGCGCGGCGGGTGGATTTGGCCAAGGGGCCGATCGCGCGCACCAGCGCATTGCCCGCCGCGATCGAGACGCCCGCCTGGGCGTAGGTATAGCCTTCCGGTTCGCTCATGCGACGCGCCTAGCCACATCGCGCTTGGATTTCCACGTCTCCTTCGCCAAAAGGACGCCACATGCGTCTGCCCCGCCACCCCCGCATCATCGGATTTGCCTCCGCGCTCGCGCTCGCAGCGGGGGGCGCCGTCGTTGCGCAAGGGCAAAGCGGGGGCGGCAGTGCAGTGCCGATCGACGCCTCGGGAAGCTTCGAAGTCTCGGGCGTGATGGTCGACGTCAAGGGCAAGGACGCCGAGGCCGCACGCCAGGGTGGCTGGCGGCTCGCCCAGCGCAAGGGCTGGGAAATGCTCTCGCGCAAGCTCACCGGCAAATCCTCCTCGATGTCGGACGGGGCGCTCGATTCGCTCGTCACCGGCATCGTCGTCGAGCGCGAGCAGATCGGCCCGACGCGCTACATCGCGCGATTGGGCGTGCTGTTCGATCGCAATCGCGCGGGATCGATCCTCGGCGTGTCGGTCGCAGTCAACCAGTCGCCGCCGATGCTGCTCGTGCCGCTGATGTACACCGGCGGCGCCGGCGTCACCTTCGAGCGCGACACCGCCTGGGCGCGCGCGTGGAACCGTTTCAGGAGCGGCGGGAGCACGATCGACTATGTCCGCATCCGCGGCACCGGCCCCGATTCGCTGCTGGTGAACGCGGGGCAGGTCCAGCGGCGCGGGCGCAACTGGTGGCGCACCGTGCTCGACCAATATGGCGCGCGCGACGTGCTGGTTGCCGAGGTGCAGATCCGCCGCGACTATCCGGGCGGCCCGATCGTCGGCATCTTCGCGGCGAATCACGGCCCCGATCACCAGCCGATCGCCAGCTTCGCGCTGCGCGTGACCAACGGCGACGCGCTCGACGGGCTGCTCGACGCAGGCGTCCAGCGGATCGACCAAGCCTATCAGGAAGCGCTCGCCGCCGGCGTGCTGCACACCGACCGGCTGCTAGCGACGCGCCCGCCGGTCGCCGCCGCGGAGGAAGAGAAGCCGACCGGCGAGGAGACCGCGGCGCCGACGCCCACGCCCACGGTCGAGACCGGCGCGAGCTTCAGCGTCCAGTTCGATACCCCGAACGTCGCCGCAGTCACGGCCGGCGAGGCTTCGTTGCGCGGGGTGCCGGGCGTGCGCTCGGCGACCACCACCAGCCTTGCGCTCGGCGGCATCTCGGTGATGCGCGTCGCCTATGACGGGCCGCTCCAGTCGCTGAGCGCGGCGCTCAGCGCGCGCGGCTGGCAAGTGCAGGAAGGCCCCGGCGTGCTCCGCATCCGCCGGCCGCAGGCAGCGCCTTCGCCATCCCCCTCTGCCACGGCGACCCCGAACGGCGGATGAGCCAGCTGCGCCTGCCGCTGGGGCTTCCCGAAGCGCGCGAGACGGAATTCCTTGTCGGCGAGTCGAACGTCCGCGCGGTCAACCAGCTCGAGCATTGGGGGACATGGCCCGTGATGTCCGCGCTGCTCGTCGGTCCGCGCAAGTCGGGACGCAGCCTGCTCTCACGCATCTTCGCGGCGAAGAGCGGCGCTCGCATTCTCGACGACGCCGACCGGATGAAGGAAGCCGAAATCTTCCATGCCTGGAACCAGGCGCAGGCCGATCGCCGCCCGCTGCTGATCGTCGCCGAGGCCGCGCCGCCGGCGTGGGACGTCAAGCTGCCCGATCTCCGCTCGCGCCTCGCTGCCTCGCCCTTGCTCGAGATCGGCCCGCCCGACGATGCGCTGCTCCCGCAATTGCTCGAGCGCGCATTCGAGCGGCATTTGCTCCATGCCAGGCCGGACGTGATCGCGTGGATCGCGAAGCGCGTCGAGCGCAGCCATATCGCGATCCTGCGCGTTGCCGACGCGCTTGAGACGGAGGCGGGGCGGCGCTTGTCGATCCCGGCGGTTCGCGCCACACTCGCCGGAGCCGGTCTCATTTCTGAAACGGACGACAATTAGCGCATGGCCAAGGCAGCGAAGAAACGCGCCAGAGAGAGCATGGCCATGACCGCGTCGGAAGACGACAAGCGTTACTTCAATCGCGAGCTCAGCTGGCTTGCCTTCAATCGCCGCGTGATGGAGGAAGCGTGCAACCGCGCGCATCCCTTGCTCGAGCGGCTGCGCTTCCTCTCGATCTCGGGAAGCAATTTCGACGAGTTCTTCATGGTCCGCGTCGCCGGGCTGATGGGACAGCAGATCCAGCGCGTCGAGGCGCGCTCGGCAGACGGGCTCACCCCCGGGCAGCAGCTCGCCGCGATTTCGGCCGAGGCGGAGATCCTCGCCGACAACCAGCAAACGGTGTGGAACGACATCCGCGCCGAACTCGCCGAGACGGGCATTCACGTGCTCGACGCCGATGCGATCGAAGGCGAGACCGAAGCCTGGCTGGAGCAGCATTTCCGCGAGCAGATCTTCCCGATCCTGACTCCGCAGGCGCTGGATCCTGCGCATCCATTCCCGTTCATCCCGAATCAGGGATCGAGCGTGATCTTCGACCTGGTCCGCAAGTCCGACCGCGAGCCGATCCGCGAGCTGGTGCTGCTGCCGGTCTCGCTCAGGCGCTTCGTTCGCCTTCCGGGCGAAACCGCGCGCTATGTCGCGGTCGAAGCGGTGCTCAAGCATTTCTCGCGCCTGCTCTTCCCGGGCTACGACGTGCTCGGAGCCGCCACCTTCCGCGTCCTGCGCGACAGCGACATCGAGATCGAGGAAGAGGCTGAAGACCTCGTCATGACATTCCGCTCGGCGATCAAGCGCCGGCGGCGGGGGCGGGTGATCCGTCTGGAGATGGAGGAGAGCATCTCCCCCGAGCTCGAAGGCGTGCTCAAGGAGGAACTGGGCGGCAGCGAGGCGCTGCTCACCGAGACCGGCGGCTTTCTCGGCATCGGCGATCTCGCGATCCTGGTGGACGAGGATCGGCCCGACCTGAAGTTTGCGCCCTATTCGGCGCGCTTCCCCGAGCGTATCCGCGAATATGGCGGCGATTGCTTCGCGGCGATCAAGGCCAAGGACATCCTCGTCCACCACCCGTACGAAACGTTCGACGTCGTCCTCTCCTTCCTCCAACAGGCGGCCGCCGACCCCGACGTCGTCGCGATCAAGCAGACGCTCTATCGCGCGGGAAAGCAGCCGGCAGTGATCAATGCGCTGATCGCCGCGGCCGAATCGGGCAAGTCGGTCACGGCGGTGGTCGAGCTGAAGGCTCGCTTCGACGAGGAACAGAACCTGTATTGGGCGACTGCGCTCGAACGTGCCGGCGTGCAGGTCGTCTACGGCTTCATCGACTGGAAGACCCACGCCAAGGTTTCGATGGTCGTGCGGCGCGAGGGCAGCGGCTTTCGCACCTACTGCCATTTCGGCACCGGCAATTACCATCCGATCACCGCACGCATCTATACCGACCTGAGCTTCTTCACCGCCGATCCGCGGCTCGGGCGCGATGCGGCGCAGATCTTCAACTACGTAACCGGCTATGTGGAGCCCGTGGGGCTGGAGCTGGTCGGCATCTCCCCGCGCGACCTGCGCAACCGGCTGGTCGAGCTGATCGACGGCGAGATCGCGCACGCCCGCGCCGGGCGGCCGGGCGCGATCTGGGCCAAGATGAACTCGCTCGTCGATCCTCCGGTGATCGACAAGCTCTACGCGGCGAGCAACGCGGGCGTGGAGATCGATCTCGTCGTCCGCGGGATCAGCTGCCTGCGCCCCGGCGTGCCCGGGCTGTCGGACAATATCCGCGTGAAATCGATCGTCGGTCGCTTCCTCGAGCACAGCCGCATCTGGGCGTTCGGCGGCGGCAAGGCGATGCCCAATGACGGCGCGAAGCTGTTCATCTCCTCCGCCGACTGGATGCAGCGCAATTTCGATCGCCGCGTCGAATTCATGCTGCCGATCCTCAATAAGACCGTGCACGACCAGATCCTCGACCAGGTGATGGTCGCCAATCTGCTCGACAACGAGCAGAGCTGGGCGCTGCAGAGCGACGGCCGCTATGTGCGCGCCGACACGAGCGACGGCGCGTTCAACCTCCATCGCTATTTCATGACCAATCCGTCGCTCTCGGGCCGCGGAGCCGCGCTCGAATCGCGCAAGCCCGTGCCCAAGCTGTCGCTCAAGCGCCGCCGCGCTGCCGCGAAGGCGAAGGCATGAACACGCTGCCTTTCCGTAAGCCGCGCATGCAGAGTGCGCGCGCGGAAGGGCGCGTCGCGATCATCGATATCGGCTCCAATTCGGTGCGCCTCGTCGTCTATCAGGGCGCGGCGCGGCTGCCCGCGACCCTGTTCAACGAAAAGGTGATGGCCGGGCTCGGCCGGTCGCTCGGCGAAACAGGGGCGATCGAAGCCGGCAGTCTGGCGATGGCGCGCGGCGCGCTCGCGCGCTTCGCGGCACTGGCGCGCGAGATGCAGGTCAGCGAGTTGCGCACGGTAGCGACCGCCGCGGTGCGCGATGCGAGCAACGGCCGCGAGCTGCTCGACGCCGCGGCCAAGCTCGGGCTGGATGTCGAATTGCTTTCGGGCGAGGAGGAAGCGGTCGCCTCGGGCATGGGTGTGCTCTCGGCGATTCCCGATGCCGACGGGATCGTCGGCGATCTAGGCGGAGGTTCGCTGGAGTTGGTCCGCGTCGTCGCGGGCACGGTGACCGACCGGATATCTTTCCCCCTCGGCGTGCTCCGCCTCGGCGCGATTCGCGCGCGCGGCAAGGATGCGCTCGAGCGCAAGGTTGCGAAGCTGATCGCTGATGCCGGATGGAAGGGACGGGGGAAGGGGCTGCCCTTCTATCTGGTCGGTGGATCGTGGCGCGGGCTTGCGCGGGTCGACATGCACCTGACGCAATATCCGCTGCCGATCGCACATCAGTATCCGATTGCGCTCGTTCGCGTCGCCGAGCTGGCCAAGGCGATTCCGACGATCCCGCGCGGCGAGTTGAAGGGCGTGCCCAACATTTCGAGCGGCCGCGTCGCGACTCTGGAGGACGCCACCGCGCTGCTCGCTGCAGTGCTCAGGCAGCTCGGCAGCAACGGCACGGTAGTATCGGCCTATGGATTGCGCGAAGGGCTGCTCTACGCCCGGCTGACGCCGCAGCAGCGCCGTGAGGATCCGCTGATCGCCGCGGCGCGCGACGAGGGGCAGCGGCTCGGCCGCTTCCCTGACCCCGGCTCAAGTCCGGGGGACCTGCTCGACACCTGGATCGCCCCGCTGTTCAAGGGCGAGCCCGAAGAGCTCGCGCGGCTGCGTCACGCCACCTGCCTGCTCGCCGATGTCGGCTGGCACGCCAATCCCGAGTTCCGCGCCGAACGCGGCCTCGACGTGGCACTGCACGGCAATTGGGTGGCGATCGATTCGCGAGGCCGCGCAGCGATGGCGCAGGCGCTCTACACCGCGCTCGGCGGGGGGCTCGATACACCGCTGCCGTTGCCGGTGCTGGCCGACGACGATCTGCTCTGGCGCGCCAGGCTGTGGGGGCTGGCGATCCGGCTGGGGCAGAGGCTCAGCGGCGGCGTCGCCGCGCCGCTCAAGCGCTCGAAGCTGGCGCTCGACCGAGCCACGTTGGCGCTGTGCCTCGCGGATGGCGACGAGCCGCTTTACGGCGAAGCCGTCGAGAAGCGCCACCGCGCGCTCGCCGCGGCGTTCGAAAGGGAGCCGGTGCTGGAAGTCTGAAATCATCACCTCCGGGGAGGATTGATCGGATCAGCCGCACTTTGCCGAGCGAATCTTCCCCGCACCGTCGAGGTAGAGGTTCAACCGATCCGCGCGGAATTCCATCGTCACGATCGCGCCCGGCTCGAGCCAGCGCACGACGTTCGCGCCCGATAGCCGCTTGGCGGTGGCTTCCGCATCGGCGCTGCGCGTCGCGCCCATCAAGGCGTCAAGCTTGTCGGCGACGCATTCGATCCCAGGCGCGGGCATCTGCGTGTGCATCGGCGGGTCGCAGGCGGCCAGGCCGAGCGCGGCGAAGGGAAGGGCGAGCGCGAATCGAATCATGCGGACGGCTCCTCGGTGCGAGTCATCTTGAGCTTGCCGTTCTTGACGGTGAACCCCAACTGCCCTTCGACCAGATTGAGCGCGTCGCGGCCGAACTGCTCGAAGCGCCAGCCTTCGAGGATCGGCAACCCCTCGCGCACGCCCGCGGCGAGCGATTCGAGATCGTCCGAACGCGCGAGCAGCCGCGCGGCGACGTTGATCTCCTTGGCGCGGATCTTGAGCAACAGCTTGAGCAAGTCCGCCACCAGCGCGCCGTCCTTGCCGAGCGCGGGCTTGCGATCATCGCGCGGGGGCAGCTCGTCGTGCGACATCGGCGTCGCGCCTTCGAGCGCCGCCATCATCCGCCCGCCGATGTCGTTGCCCGCCCAGGCCGCCGAGAGCCCGCGGACCTTGCCGAGGTCGCTCTGCTTGCGCGGCGGATTGCCGGCGAGGTCGGCAAGCGTCTCGTCCTTGACGATGCGACCGCGCGGCAGATCCTTGCCCTGCGCCTCCAGCTCGCGCCAGCGCGCGAGCGCCTTCAGGCGACCGAGCACTTCGGCCTTGCGGCTCGAGACGCGGACGCGCTGCCACGCCTGATCCGGATCGTTGCGGTAGTTCTCGGGATCGGCGAGGCGCTCCATCTCCTGATCGAGCCACGCGCCGCGCCCGGTCTTCTTCAGCCGCTCGAGCATCTTGGGGAAGATCTTCGAGAGATGCGTCACGTCGGCGATTGCATAGTCGATCTGGCGCTTGTCGAGCGGGCGGCGGCTCCAGTCGGTGAAGCGCGCGCCCTTGTCGACCTGGATGCCGAGATAGGTATCGACG
>JAEWCK010000026.1 GCA_023390675.1 Pseudomonadota bacterium | reverse complement strand
ATCCTGCTGCCCGCCCCAGCGAACGCGTTCGAGGTCAAGGGCCGCGACGTGACGATCGCGACGCCCGACGGCAATTGCGACGCATATTTCGTCGCGCCCGCGAGCGGCAGGCACCCGGGCGTGGTCGTGTGGCCGGACATTTTCGGCCTGCGCCCTGCCTTCCGCCAGATGGCCGACCGGCTGGCGCAATCCGGCTATGCCGTGCTGACTGTCAATCAGTTCTACCGCTCGACGAAATCGCCGTTCGTGACGCCCGGCCAGGGCTTCGACGACGCGCTTAGAGGCAAGGTCGGCCCGTGGCGCGAGCTGCTCACGCCCGCGGCGACCACCAGCGACGCCAGGACTTTCATCGCCTGGCTCGATCGGCAGCCCGAGGTCGATACGAAGCGCGGGATCGGCTCGACCGGCTATTGCATGGGCGGGCCGATGGTGATGCTCACTGCGGCGGGATCGCCCGGGCGCGTCCGTGCCGGCGGCACCTTCCACGGCGGCGGCCTGGCGGCGGACGACATGCTCGCGCTCGTGCCGCAGATGAAGGCCAGCTGGCTCATCGCGATCGCCGGGAACGACGATCTGCGCTCGCCCGGCGACAAGGACAAGCTGCGCGCGGCGTTCGACGCGGCGAACGCGCCGGCCGAGATCGAAGTCTATCAGGGCACGAAGCACGGCTGGTGCCCGCCCGACAGCCAGGTCTATGACCAGGCGCAGGCCGATCGCGCCTGGGGACGGCTGCTCGCTTTGTTCGACAAGGCGCTGGCTTGACGCGCTGCTTCGTTATGTTCATGTAATGTTCTCATCCGAATCGGGAGAACGGCAAGTGGCTGGCGAACTTGTTTTCTACACCAATCCCCAGTCGCGCGGCCGGATCGTGCGCTGGATGCTCGAGGAGGTCGGCGCGCCCTACGAAACGCGCGTGCTCGGCTATGCCGACACGATGAAGGGCGACGAATATCTCGCGATCAATCCGATGGGGAAGGTCCCCGCGATCGTCCATGGTGGCAAGGTCGTCACCGAATGCGCCGCGATCTGCGCCTATCTCGCCGACGCGTTTCCCGAAGCATGCCTTGCCCCGCGCCCGGACGAGCGCGCCGATTACTATCGCTGGCTGTTCTTCGCCGCGGGTCCGGTCGAGCAGGCGGTGACCAATCGCTTCGCCAAGTTCGATCCCTCGTCCGAGCAGGAGCGCGCGTTCGGCTATGGCAATTACGAGCGGACGATCGACGTGCTCGAGCACGCCGTCTCGGCCTATCCCTATGTCACCGGGGATCGCTTCACTGCGGCAGACGTTTATGTCGGCTCGGCGATTGGCTGGGGCACCATGTTCGGCACGATCCCTAGGTGCGAGGCCTTTTCCGACTATTTCGCGCGGCTGAGCGCGCGCGAGGCGTACCAGCGCGGCTGGGCCAAGGACGATGCGCTGGGCGCCGAGATGGAAGCGGCCAAGGCCTGATCGTCCTTATCGAAGCGGGGTCCGGGCGAGGATAACGCCGCCGCGAGCGTCATCCGGCTCGGTTCGTCGCAAGGTGCGCTCGCGCCACCCGGCCCACTGGCGAACCCTTCAGACTTGTTCATCTGCCGGACAGCTTGACCCGAACACGCATGCCGGCCGGCGGGGGCAGTTCGAAGGAGGTTGCTCAATGCGTGTCATTTCCAAAAGGCAGGGAGTTCGCTTCCTGGCCGCTATGCTGGCGGCGTCCGCGCCCGCCGGCGCGTTCGCGCAGGAGCAGAGCGCGCCCGACAACAACATCGTCGTCTATGGCGCCCCGGCGTCCGAGATGACCCCTGGGCCCGAGATCAAGGGCGTCATCACCGCGCGTCACGGCGACCGGATCAAGGTCGCCACCGGAGACGGCGCCAGCACAATCATCGCGTTCAACGATGGTACGCGGATCAAGGCCGGCGGCGGCCTGTTCGGCGGCGGCAGCAAGCTCGGCGCGGAATCGTTGCTCAACGGGCTGCCGGTAACCGTCAAGACGTTGCAACCAGCCGGCGCGCAGCCGGGCGGCGAGCTGGTCGCCAGCCAGATCAGCCTCAAGAAGGGCGATCTGCGGACCGCGACGATGATCAACAGCGGTACTTCCCAGCGGTTCGAGGAGCAGGCCGCGGCGACGGAGGCGCTGCGCGGCCGGATGGGCGACATCGACAAGTACAATATCAAGAACACGACCAACGTGCATTTCGAGGTCGGCAAGGCGGATCTCTCGGCCGAGGACAAGGCCAGTCTCTGCAACACGGCGACGGCGGCCCAGGCGACGGACAACGCCCTGCTGCTGGTGGTCGGCTATACCGATTCGACCGGAAGCGACGACTTCAATCAGGAGCTCAGCGAGAAGCGCGCCGGGCGCGTCATCAACTATCTGCAGCAGGTCTGCGGATGGAAACCGTATCGCATGCTGACGCCGACCGGCATGGCCAAGGCGGATCCGCTGGCGAGCAACGACACGCCCGAAGGCAAGGCGATGAACCGCCGCGTCGCAGTCAACGTCCTCGTCAGCAAGAGCGTCGACGGCCTTTGAGCGCCGGCGGCTTGCCGGCCCGATGATCCACGAGGAGGGCGCCCCCGAGCGCCCTCCTCAAGTTCTTACGAGCGAACGCAAATGATCGTCTTCCCGGAGCGACGCCGGGTCGGGTTGAAGGCGGCGACGGCGTCGTCGAGGGGCGCGACGGTGCCGATATTCGTCCGCAACCGGCCGTCGCGTACCCGCTGAACGACCTCGCTTAGGTGGATGCGGTCGGACTCGACGACGAAGTCGATCGCCAGGCCGTGGGCGGGCCGCGCTTCGGCCGGTCCGACGATGGACACCAGCGTTCCTCCCGTCCGAACCAGCCGCGCGGAGCGTTTCCCGATATCACCGCCGATCAGGTCGAACACCAGATCGACCTCGCCCACATCCTCCAGCGTCTCGTTGTCGAGGTCGACGAACTCGTTCGCGCCGAAGTCGAGCGCCGCCTGGCGGTCGGCGGCGCGTCCGGTGCCGATCACCCAGGCGCCGAACTCGTGTGCGAGTTGCGTCACCATAGATCCCACTGCGCCGGCCGCCCCATGCGCGATCACCCGCTGCCCTGCCCGGAGCCTGCCGTGTACGATCAGGCCCTGCCACGCGGTCAGGCCCGAGATCGGCAGGCTGGCGCCCGTCGTGAAGTCGACGTCGCCCGGCAGCGGCGCGAGGTTGCGCGCCTCGACGGCCGCATATTCCGCCAGCGTGCCGTCGCGCGACCAATCCGTGAGCCCGAACACTCGCTGTCCGATCGACAGCCCCGTCGTGCCGTATCCGAGCGCGGTGACCACGCCGGCCAGCTCGTGACCGGGGATCGACGGCGTTCGATCGCGGCCGAGGCGATCGGTCCAGGTCGAAGGCCAGCCCAGTTCGGTGTTGACGAAGCCCGACGCGTGGACCCGGACGACGACATCGTTGATCGAGGGTTGCGGCTCGGGCCGCTCTTCCAGCCTCATCCCGGCCGTTCCCGCGGCCTGGTCCCGCACCACTATCGCCTTCATGGGGAATATCTCCTCTCATCACCTGGCGGCCGCGGCGGAGGCCGCTAGGACGCGTTCCGCGCCAGCATCGCCATCCGCCCCGCCAGCTCGGCCATCACCGCCGCGCGTTCCGCAGCGTCGGTGCTGCCCCAGCGCGCGATCTCGGCTATCGTGCGGCCGCAGCCGGTGCACCAGCCAGTCTCTTCGTCCATGACGCAGAGCGAGATGCATGGGCTCTCGATAATCGGCACATATTCGGTCATCGCGCCCATTTGGCTAGCCAGTTGGCGATCACCTGGGGCTTCTGCTCGATGTCGCCGATCCCGAACACCGCATCCTTGTTGACGAGCTTGCGTGTCTTGCCGTCGACCACGAGGATCGCCGGGACCGCGCTCATAGCCTTGACACCGAAATAGCTGGCGATGTCCATGTTGCGGTCGAACCGGCCGATATCGACCTGGACGAACTCGAAATGCCCGCTGAGCCACGGTCGCATCTCGGGCAGCGCGAGCACCCCGGCGAGCACGCGACAGCCCGGGCACCAGTTCGCGCCGAGATCGACCAGCAGCGGCTTGCCCGACTTCCCCGCGCGTACGAGCGCCTGCGCGACATCGCGCCGCCCGTCGCGATGCGCGTCATAGGAGGCGGGGAGAGGAAGCGGCAACTCCTCGATGGTGCGGACGCTGAGCCGCGGGGCCCGGGCCTGGGCGAGCGCGGGAAGCGGCGGGGCTAGCGCAACCAGCGCCACCAGCCACGCCAGGCCGCGCGTCATTCGCCCAGCGTGAAGTTCAGGAAATCGGGAACGGGACCGTTCCAGCCCTCGTCAGGGCCGTCATCGGTGGCGTCGCGGCGCGGCTCGCGGTGGGGTCGCTCCGCGGACTGGGGCTTGCGCCCGCCGCGCTCGCGCCGGGGCGCTTCGTCGCGCGGAGCTTCGGGCTCGCGC